>JALYVG010000031.1 GCA_030853345.1 Actinomycetota bacterium
GGCGGCACCGGCACCGCGCGCTCGGCGTCGACGAGGGCGATCGTCGCGTGCGTCCCCTCCGCCGCGGCGGTCGCGATGATGTCGCCGGGGGCAAACTCAGTGACGTCGGCGCCGACCGCCAGCACCCGGCCGGCGCACTCACCGCCGAGGACGAACGGCGTCGGTACCGGGTACACGCCCTCGCGCTTGTACACGTCGATGAAGTTCACGCCCGACGCCTCGACCTCGACAAGCAACTGGCCCGGCCCGAGCGTCGGCACCGGCCGGGACTGGACTTCGAGAACGTCCGGGCCGCCGTTTTCGGTCACGACTACGGCACGCATGATGTCTGTTTCCATGCCTGCCAATTTAGTGTCGCGGGAGGGACGTGTGTCCATCATTCGGGCAATCAGGACGGCCAGGAGACGTCGATCAGGCGGCACCAGTCACTCAGCCGCGACGCCGGCGCAAGCTACCGTGGTCCGGTGTCCCCGATCGCCGCCATACCCAGTCCGACGCACAGCGTCTGGCACCTCGGCCCGTTACCTATCCGGGCCTACGCCCTGTGCATCGTGGCGGGCATCTTCCTCGCGCTCTGGCTGACGGCCCGGCGCTGGAGGGAGAGAGGCGGCACCGACGACGACGTCTGGGACGTCGCGGGTTGGGCCGTTGTCCTCGGGATCCTGGGCGGCCGGGTCTATCACGTGCTCAGTGACCCAGAGTTGTACTTCGGCGCCGGCCGGCACCCCATCGACGCGATCAAGATCTGGGACGGTGGCCTGGGTATCTGGGGGGCCATCGCGCTCGGCTGGGTGGGCGCCTGGATCGGCTGCCGGCGCAAGTCACTGTCCTTGGCCGCCTTCGCCGACGCGGCGGTGCCCGGCGTCGTCCTGGCCCAAGGCGTCGGTCGGTGGGGCAACTGGTTCAACAACGAGCTCTACGGTGGCGCGACCAGCGTGCCGTGGAAACTGCAGATCCACTGCATGGATCTCACCGCGGGTCACGCTGCCCGCTGCGACGGCGCTACGAGCACCGTGCTGGGCTACTTCCAGCCCACCTTCCTGTACGAATCGCTGTGGGACATCGCCCTAGGGCTGTTGCTGATCTATGCCGACCGACGCTGGCGCCTGGGCCACGGGAATGTCGCTGCGCTCTACGTGATGGGTTACACCGCCGGCCGGGTCTGGATCGAGGCGCTGCGCAGCGACCACGCGAACCACATCCTCGGGTTGCGGTTGAACATCTGGACCTCCCTAGTGGTGTTCCTGTTGGGGTTGGCCTGGTTCCTCAAGCACGGCGGGCTGCGCGCCGGGCGCGAGCCCACCCCCTACACCGGTGACCGCGCGAAGGCTGCGTTAGCCGCGGCCGACCAGGACCCGGAAGCCGACCTCGACCGCGAGGCCGACCCCAACCGCGAGGGCGACCTCGACTCCGACCTCGACGAAGCAGATTCTGCCGATGCCGCCGCTGCCGGCGGCGAGCCTGCCGATGAGGGGGTGCAGGCACATGTCCGACGCGACGACTGAGCTCCCCGAGTTGCCCAATCCCGAGATCCATCATGATCACCGGGACTTCGGCGGCGGCTGGCTGCGACCCACCGTCTTCGGGATGATGGACGGCCTGGTCTCCAACTTTGCGCTGATCGTGGGCTTCGACGGCGGGCACGCCAAGCCCAGAGTGGTCTTGCTGGTCGGCCTGGCCGGCCTCATGGCGGGCGCGTTCTCGATGGCCACCGGCGAGTACATCTCGGTGCAGAGCCAGAACGAGTCCGCGCACGCCGAGATCGAGACGGAGCGCTACGAGCTCGAACACAACGCCAAGGCCGAGCAGGACGAGCTGGCCCGAATGTACATCGCGCGCGGTGTCGAGCCGGACCTGGCCGAGCAGGTAGCCAAGCAGCTCTCGCGAGACCCTGATCAGGCATTGCTGATCCACGTGCAGGAGGAACTCGGCGTCGACCCGAATCAGCTGCCCAGCCCGTGGATCGCCGCGTTCTCCTCCCTAGCCTCGTTCAGCGTCGGCGCGTTCATCCCGTTGCTGCCCTACCTGTTCGGCGCCCGCAACGCGGCGATGTCGGCCGTGCTCGCGATCCTGGCACTGTTCGGCGCCGGCGCGCTCGCCTCACGCTTCACGGTGCGTGGGTGGGCCTACTCGGGTACGCGGCAACTGCTGCTGGGTGTCATGGCCGCGGTGATCACCTTCGGCGTGGGGAACCTGTTCCACGTCACGGTGGGTTAGCGGTCCCACCGAGACTGAGCCGGACCCGGATGTCGGCGGCCACCTGACCCGGCGGGCCGACCGCGGCAACCGTCACGCCTACCTCATCGGCCTGCAGCGGCTCGAGGGTGGCCAGTTGGCTGGCCAGCAGCGATGCCGGCATGAAGTGTCCCGGCCGGTGCTCCAGCCGGGTCGCGAGCAGGGTGCTCCCGACGTCGAGCACGGCGAAGCGAACGTCGGTGCCCCCGCTGCGCAGCACGTCGCGGTAACTGCGCCGCAGGGCCGAGCAGGCGACCACGGCGCCGTGGTGCTGCCCGCGGCTCCACGCGGCGATGGCCGCCAGCCACGGCCCGCGCTGCGCGTCGGTGAGCGGCTGCCCGCTGTGCATGCGGGCCACGTTGGCCGGTGGGTGCATGTCGTCCCCCTCGGCGAAAGGCCAGCCCAGGTCCAGGGCGAGCACCCGGCCGACGGTGGACTTGCCCGACCCGGAGACACCCATCACGACCACGATCGGTGTGTCCGCCACCCTGACATCCTCGCTCATCGTCTCGACGGACTGGGCACGGAGCGCGATGGCACCGGGTCCCCTTGTGGACCGACCGGTCGGTCCATAGGGTGGGTCCGTGACCGAATTGCCCGGCCTGGACCTGTCCGCAGTGACCGGGTGGTTGGACGTGGCGCACCCCGGTCTGCGCCAGGGCGAGCTGTCCGGCGAGGTCGTCGCCGGGGGCAAGTCGAACCTGACCTACCGTGTCACAGACGGCAGCACGACGTGGGCGCTGCGCCGTCCGCCGCTGGCTCATGTGCTGCCCACCGCGCACGACATGGTCCGCGAGTTCCGCGTCATCAGTGCGTTGGCCGCTACCGCCGTGCCCGTCGCGTCGGCCGTCGCGCTGTGCGAGGACCGCGCCGTGCTCGGCGCCCCGTTCTACCTCATGGCCTTCGTCGAGGGGGTGGTGCTCGACCATCCGAAAGCGCTCGGCCGGCTGGACGCCGACGCGGCGCGCAGGACGTGTGAGCAGCTCATGGACACGCTGGCCGCGTTGCACGCGCTCGACCCGGCCGAGGTGAACCTGAGCGACTTCGGCCGCCCCGAGGGATTCCTGGCCAGACAGATCAAGCGCTGGCACGGCCAATGGCAGGCGTCCGAGACACGACCGCTGGCCCAGCTCGCGCGCGTCGTCGACCGGCTCGACACCACCATGCCCGAGCCCTCCGCGCCGGCGATCGTGCACGGCGACTACCGGCTGACCAACGTGATGTTCAGCCCGGACCTGAGCCGGATAGCGGCGGTCGTCGACTGGGAGATGGCCACCCTCGGCGATCCGCTGACCGATGTGGGGCTGCTCGTCGTCTATCAGACTCTCGCGGCCGACGACGACGTCGTCATGCCCCGGATGAGCCCGGCCGATGGGTTTCTCACGCCCGAGGAAATGGTGGCGCACTACGCGGCCGGCTCCGCGCGCGACCTTGCCGCGCTCGACTGGTACGTCGGCTTCGGCTATTTCAAGCTCGCCGTCGTAGCGGAGGGCATCCACCACCGTTACCTGCAGGGCCAGACCGTCGGCACCGGCTT
The DNA here is from genome assembly GCA_030853345.1 of Actinomycetota bacterium. GTDB lineage: Bacteria > Actinomycetota > Actinomycetes > Mycobacteriales > Jatrophihabitantaceae > QHCC01. The sequence continues at coordinate 3,773 of JALYVG010000031.1, forward strand.
CGACCATTTCGGCGCCGCCGTGCCGCGGTTGCTCGATGCCGCGCTGCACTCGTTGAGCAATCGATAGGAGACCGACATGGACTTTCGGCACAGCGAACGTTCCCAGGCGCTGCAAGAGCAGGTGCACCGCTTCCTGGAGACCCATATCTACCCTGCTGAGGCGATCTTCGAGACCCAAGCGGCCGACAACCGGGCAGCCGGGCTGGCGTTTGCCACGCCCGACATCCTCGCGACGTTGAAGGACGAGGCGCGTCAGCAAGGCCTGTGGAACCTGTTCCTGCCCGACGAGCGCTTCGGCGCGGGGTTGTCGGTTCTGGACTACGCGCCGATCGCCGAGCTCTCCGGGCGCTCGGCTGCCATCGCACCCGAGGCGATGAACTGCTCGGCTCCCGACACCGGCAACATGGAACTGATCGCCATGTTCGGCACCGACGAGCAGCACGCACAGTGGCTGCGCCCGCTGCTCGAGGCCCGGATCCGCTCCTGCTTCTCGATGACCGAGCCGGCCGTCGCCTCCTCCGACGCCACCAACATCGCCACCACGATTGCCCGCGACGGGAACGACTATGTCGTCGACGGCCGCAAGTGGTGGTCGACCGGTGCGCTGCGGCCCGAGTGCCGGCTCGCCATCGTCATGGGGGTAAGCGATCCCGAGGCCGACCGGCACGCGCGGCACTCCATGATGCTCGTGCCGTTGGACGCGGCCGGCGTCACGGTCACCCGTTCGACGACGGTGTTCGGCTATGACGACGGACCACACGGCGGGCACGGCGTGATCGACTTCGACGAAGTGCGAGTGCCGGCGGGCAACCTGCTGGGACCGCAGGGCGGCGGCTTCATGATGGCCCAGGCCCGGCTCGGCCCCGGTCGTATCCACCACTGCATGCGCAGCATCGGGATGGCCGAACGCGCACTGGAGCTCATGTGCGCGCGGGCGGTATCGCGCTCCACGTTCGGCTCGCCGATCGCCGGGCACGGCGTCGTGCAGCAATGGATCGCCGAGTCGCGGCTGGCCATCGAACAGGCCCGCCTGCTCGTGCTCAAGGCGGCCTGGCTGATCGACACCGTCGGCGCCAAAGGTGCCCGCACCGAGATCGCCGCCATCAAGGTCGCCGCCCCGCGTGCCGCGTCCTACGTTCTCGACCGGGCCATCCAGACGCACGGCGCGGCCGGCGTCTCCGGCGACGTACCGCTGGCCGAGATGTGGGCTCAACTGCGCACCCTGCATCTTGCCGACGGCCCCGACGAGGTCCATCTGCGCTCCATCGCCCGCCAAGAACTGCGGCCCTACACGGCCGACACGAGGGCATGACCGCCGTGGCCGGTGCTCCGGTCATCGAGACCAAAGCCCGGGCCAGGGTGTTGGCTGCCGCGGTCGACTTGTTCGCGCGGCAGGGTTACGACGGGACGAGCGTTGCGCAGGTGATCAGCCAGGCCGGCGTAGCGAAGGGCGGCTTCTACCACCATTTCACGAGCAAGGAAGCGTTGCTCTACGAGGTGTACGGCGACCTGATCACCCGGCAGTTGGCCGCCATGGACGCCATTGCGGCCGGCGAGCTCGCGCCCGCCGAGACCTTGCGCGCGCTGATCGTCGATCTCGTCGAGTCGACCGCGGCCAGCGCGCAACAGGCGCTGGTGTTCTGGCGCGAGCAGCACAAGCTGGGCGATGAACGCACGGAGCAGTACCGACGGGCCCGGCGCCGGTACCACGACACCGTCACCACGTTGATCCGCGACGGGCAGCGCGCCGGATCGTTCGCCACGGTTGCCTCTCCCGAGATGGTGACGTTTACGATCTTCGGCGTGATCAACGAGCTGCCGCTGTGGTATCGCCCGCAGGGCCGCAAGCGCCCGGCCCAGATCGCGACCGAGCTCGCCGACCTGGTGCTGGCCGCGCTGGCGGTGCCTGCGTGAGCGGCTGGGGGCTGACGATCCCGCTGACGGGCGCGCCGCTGCCCGCCCACGCCGACCTGATCCGCGCGCTGCCGGGCTTGGGCTACACCGATGTCTGGTCGGCCGAGGTTGCCGGCACCGACGCCTTCACTCCGCTGGCGTTGGCCTCGGTGTGGGAACCGACGTTGCGGCTGGGCACGGCGATCGTGCCGGTGTTCACCCGAGGGCCCGCGCTGATCGCGATGTCGGCTGCCACGATGGCCGCCGCGGCGCCTGGTCGCTTCGTGCTCGGCCTGGGGGCGTCCAGCCCGGTCATCGTCGGCAACTGGAACGGCATCGCCTTCGACGAGCCGTACAAGCGCAGCCGCGATGTCCTGCGCGTCGTCAAGTCGGCGCTGGCCGGCGAACGCGTCGACGGCACCTTCGACACGTTCACGATCAAGCGTTTCAAACTGGAGCAGGCGCCGGCCATCGCGCCGCCGGTGCTGCTCGCCGCGCTGCGCCCACAGATGCTCCGGCTGGCCGGCCGGGAGGCGGACGGGGCCATCCTGAACTGGCTGGCCTGCACCGACGTCGCCCGGTGCATCGACTCCATCGGCAACGCCGACGCCGACGTCGTCGCCCGCATTTTCCTCTGCCCGATCGACGACGCGGTCTACGCGCGCAATCTGGGCCGGATGCTCATCTCGACCTACCTGACCGTGCCGGCCTACGCCGCCTTTCACGACTGGCTGGGCCGCGGCGAGGCACTGGCGCCGATGCACGCGGCGTGGGCCGCCGGCGACCGGGCCGGGGCGGCGGCGGCGGTCCCCGACGAGGTCGTGGACGACCTCGTGCTGCACGGCAGCCCCGAATCGTGCCGCGCGCAGGTGCAGGCTTACGCCGACGCGGGCGTCAAGACACCGGTCATCGCGCTGCTGCCGACTCCGGATGCCACCGATCCGGCGTCAATGATCGACATCATCCGTCGACTCGGGCCAGCTGCGTGATGGACATAGCCGACCAGGTCATCGTCGTCACCGGCGGCGCGAGCGGCATCGGCGCGGCGCTGTGCCGCCGCTTCGCCGCCGACGGCGCGGAAGCTGTCGTGGTCGCCGACCTGGACGCAGACGCGGCCGCGGTCATCGCCGACGAGATCGGCGGTGTCGCCGAGTCGCTCGACGTTTGCGATGCCGCGGCGGTGACGAGTCTGGTCGAGCGCACCGTCGAGCGGTTCGGCCACATCGACCTGTTCTGCTCGAATGCCGGCATTGCCACCGGAGTGGGCTTGGACGATCCCGAGGACATGTGGCACAAGGCCTACGACCTGCATGTGATGGCGCACGTGTACGCCTCGCGTGCCGTGCTGCCCGGCATGCTCGAAAGGGGCAGCGGCTACCTGCTCAACACCGCGTCGGCCGCCGGGCTGCTGACCTCGCCGGGGGATGCCCCGTATACCGTCACCAAGCACGGTGCGGTCGCACTGGCCGAATGGCTGGCGGTCACCTACGGCGGTCGCGGCATCGGCGTCAGCGTCCTCTGCCCGATGGGCGTCGCGACGCCGCTGCTCATGGATCCGCTTGCGGCGGGCAACGCCGGTGCGCAGGCGGTCGCGGACTCCGGGCAAATCCTGACCCCGGAACAGGTGGCCGAAGCGGTCGTGGCCGGCCTGGCCGCTCAGCGTTTCCTGATCCTGCCGCACCCGGAGGTGGGCAGGTATTGGGCGCAGAAGGCAGCCGACCCGCAACGATGGCTGTCCGGCCTGCGCCGGCTCATCGCGCGCAGCAACACCTAGCGGCAGTCCTCGTCGGCTGCCGCATGGCACGCTGGCCGCTGCCCACCAGGGCCGAAGAACAGAAAGGCATGACGACATGGCAGGTGTTCAGGACCGCATAGCGTTGGTCACCGGCGGCGCGCAGGGGATCGGCGCTGAGGTGGCCCGCCGGCTCGGCGCGGGCGGCGCCAAGGTCGGCGTCCTCGACCTCAACGTCGACGCGGCCACCAGCGTGGCCGAGGAGATCACCGCAGCCGGCGGCACGGCGATCGGCCTGGCCGCCGACGTGTCCAAACGCGAGGACGTGCAGTGTGCGGTCGACACCCTGGTCGGCGAGTTCGGCGGGCTGCACATCCTCGTGAACAACGCCGGGGTGCTGCGTGACAACCTGCTCTTCAAGATGACCGACGACGACTGGACGCTGGTCATGGACGTGCACCTGCGCGGGGCCTTCCTGGCCAGCCAGATCGCGCAGAAGCACATGGTGGAGGCCAAGTACGGCCGGATCATCTCGATGTCGTCGACGTCGGCGCTGGGCAACCGCGGCCAGGCCAACTACTCCACGGCTAAAGCTGGACTGCAGGGTTTGACCAAGACTCTGGCGATCGAACTGGGCCCGTTCGGCGTGACCGCCAACGCGATCGGCCCCGGCTTCATCGAGACGGCCATGACCAGAGCGACCGCCGAACGGGTGGGCGGCAGCATCGAGCAGATGCGTGAGGCGGTGGCCAGCACGGTGCCGGTGCGCCGCGGCGGGGTGCCGGCCGACATCGCCAACACCGTCGCGTTCTTCGCGGCCGAGGAGTCCGGCTACGTCACCGGCCAGGTCATCTACGTCGACGGCGGGCGCGGCCTGCTCTGAGCACCGGCGGCGGCCGGACACGTACCCTGGGGCGGTCATCTACCGTCCGCGCTGAAGGACTCCACCTTGTTCGACACACTGTCCGATCGCCTCTCTGCGGCGTTCACGAACCTGCGCGGCAAGGGCCGGCTCTCCGAGGCCGACGTCGACGCGACCGCCCGCGAGATCCGCATCGCATTGCTCGAAGCCGACGTCGCGCTGCCGGTGGTCCGGGCGTTCATCGCCTCGATCAAGGAGCGAGCCAGCGGCGAGGAGGTGGCCAAGGCGCTCAACCCCGCCCAGCAGGTCATCAAGATCGTCGATGAAGAGCTGGTCGCGATCCTGGGCGGTGAGACCCGCCGGCTGCAGTTCGCCAAGCAGCCGCCCACCGTGATCATGCTGGCCGGCCTGCAGGGTTCGGGTAAGACGACACTGGCGGGCAAACTGGCGCATTGGCTGCGCGAGCAGGGCCACACGCCGCTGCTGGTGGCCTGCGACCTGCAGCGGCCCAACGCAGTCACCCAGCTGCAGATCGTCGGCGAGCGGGCCAAGGTCGCCGTGTACGCCCCCGAACCGGGTAGCGGGGTGGGGGATCCGGTGCGGGTGGCGCGCGACTCGATCGACTTCGCCCTGCGTGCGCAGCACGACATGGTCATCGTCGACACCGCCGGCCGGCTCGGCATCGACGCCGAGATGATGCAACAGGCCGCAGACATTCGCGACGCCGTGCACCCGCACGAGACCCTGTTCGTCCTCGACGCCATGGTCGGCCAGGACGCGGTCAACACGGCCGAGGCGTTCCGTGACGGTGTCGGCTTCACCGGGGTCGTGCTGACCAAACTCGACGGCGACGCGCGCGGCGGTGCGGCCCTGTCGGTGCGCCACGTCACCGGCCAGCCGATCATGTTCGCGTCCAACGGTGAGAAGCTCGAGGACTTCGACGTCTTCCACCCCGACCGGATGGCCTCGCGCATCCTCGGCATGGGCGACGTGCTCACCCTGATCGAGCACGCCGAACGCTCTTTCGACGAGGGCGAAGCCGAGAAGATGGCCGCCAAGCTCGCGGCCGGCAACCAGTTCACCCTCGACGACTTCCTCGACCAGTTGATGGCCATCCGCAAGATGGGTCCCATCGGCAACCTGCTCGGCATGATGCCCGGCATGGGTCAGATGAAGGAAGCCATCAGCCAGATCGACGACAAGGACCTGGACCGCACTGCCGCGATCATCCGTGGCATGACCGTGGCCGAGCGCGAGAACCCCAAGATGATCAACGGTTCGCGCCGGCTGCGCATCGCCACGGGCTCGGGCGTCAAGGTGAACGACGTCAACCAGCTCGTGGATCGGTTCTTCGAGGCCCGCAAGATGATGAGCCAACTCAGCGGCATGGGCATCCCGGGGATGGGCCGGAAGAACTCGTCGAAGTCGTCGAAGGGGAAGAAGGGCAAGAAGGGCAGGGGCAATCGCGGCCCGACGCAGGCCAGGATGCCGGCTGGCTTCCCGGGTGGTTTCCCCGGCGGCCCAGCTGGCTTCGGGGGCGCCGCCGGACTGCCCTCGCAGCTGCCCCCAGGCACCAAGCTTCCCGACCTGAGCAAACTCAACCTGCCCAAGGAGTAGCCGGGGGCGCCCGGATGTGCCGCAGGGCATGGTGCGCAACGGCGCAGCGCCCGTCAACCACGACCACGACGGGTCGACCATTCCGTCCGCCGCCAGCCGGTGCACATTGCTCGCTAGGCTCGGCGCGACCTGCCGCGTGATCGCGAGGAGCCCGCCGTGACCGAGAAGCCAACCCCCGCCGCCCCCGCCACGCCGGCCACGTCGGGCCCTGCGACTGCAGCACCGGGACCCAGAGCCGACGCCGCGGCGAAGATCGCCGCAGGGTACGAGTTCAGCGGCGCGGCGCTGGAGTTCGGCACGGTCGTCCTTGACGGCATCGCCTACCCCGAGGCCAGGATCCGGGTGCCGCTCAGCATGATGAACCGGCACGGCCTGATCGCAGGCGCGACCGGCACCGGCAAGACCAAGACCCTGCAGGGCCTGACCGAACAGCTCTGCGCAGCCGGTGTCCCGGTGGTGGTGGCCGATATCAAGGGCGACCTGTCCGGGTTGTCGCAACCCGGCGCCAGCAATCCCAAGGTCACCCAGCGCGCCGCCGACACTGCCGACACCGCATGGGCGCCAACGGCGTTCCCGGTCGAGTTCTTCGCGCTCGGCGGTGCGGGCAGTGGCATCCCACTGCGCGCGACCATGACCAGCTTCGGCCCGACGCTGCTGTCGAAGATCCTCGGCCTGAACAACACCCAGGAGTCCTCGCTCAACCTGGTCTTCCACTACGCCGACAAGCACGGCCTGCTGTTGCTTGACCTCAAGGATCTGCGAGCGGTTGTCCAGTTCCTGGTCAGCGACGAGGGCAAGGCCGACCTGGCCGAACTCGGCGGACTGTCGAGCGCGACCGCCGGCGTCATCCTGCGCGACCTGATCGGTCTCGAGGACCAGGTCTCCAGCGGCGGCTCCCAGTTCTTCGGTGAGCCCGAGTTCGCAACCGGCGACCTGCTGCGCACCGCCCCGGACGGCCGCGGGATCATCAGCTCGATCGAGCTGGCCAATCTGCAGGACCGGCCACAGCTGTTCAGCACCTTCCTGATGTGGCTGTTGGCCGATCTGTTCCACGAACTGCCCGAGGTGGGCGACGTCGACAAGCCCAAGCTGGTGTTCTTCTTCGACGAGGCGCACCTGCTCTTCGACGGCGCCAGCAAGGTCTTCCTCGAGGCCGTGACGCAGACCGTGCGGCTCATCCGGTCCAAGGGAGTCGGCATCTTCTTCGTGACCCAGAACCCCACCGACGTACCCGACGAGGTGCTGGGCCAGTTGGGCAACCGGGTCCAGCACGCCCTGCGCGCGTTCACCCCGGACGACGCGGCCGCGCTGGCCAAGGCGGTGCGCACCTATCCGAAGACCAAGGACTACGACCTGGCCGAGTCGCTGCAACAACTCGGGACGGGCGAGGCGGTGATCACGGTGCTCTCCGAGAAGGGCGCGCCGACGCCGGTGGCGTGGGCCCGGATGCGGGCCCCGCGGTCGCTGATGGCCCAGATCGATCCCGCTGCGCAGCAGCAGGCGGTCACCGCGTCGCCGCTGCAGGCCAAGTACGGGCCGGAGATCGACCGCGAATCGGCCTACGAGAAGCTGGCCGCCAAGCTGGCCCCGCCGCCTGCCGGACAAACCCCCGCACCGCCGGCGCAGGCACCGCCGGCACCGAAGCCAGGGCCCAGGCCGCCGACCGAGCCCAACCGGACCCAGCACAAGGACACGCCGTCGGCCGTCGAGTCGGTCATCAGGTCCAGTGCGTTCAAGTCCTTCGCGCGCTCGGCCGCCACGGTGCTGGGCCGCGAGATCACCCGCGGCATGTTCGGCACCCGCAAACGCTAGCTGCCAGTCTGCTAAGAGGAGGCGGGGCTCAGTCGGGCTTGGGGCTGCGCAGCTGTGCGGCCACATTCGGCGGGACGAGGTCGTGTCGGGAGAACTCCCGCGAGAACCGCCCGGTGCCGGCCGTGAGCGAGCGCAGCGTGATGGGGTAGCGCACCAGCTCGGCGTCGGGAACCTCGGCGTGCACGATCGTGCGCTCCATACCCGTCGGTGCCGAGGTGTCCGGCTCGGTACCGGTGACCCGGCCGCGCCGCCCGGACAGGTCCGACAGCACGCCGCCCACGTGCGCGTCCGGGACGACGATCTCCAGCTTGGCCAGCGGCTCGATCAGCGCCGGCTGGGCAGCTGGGGCAGCATCCTTGACTGCCAGCCCGCCCGCCATCTGGAACGCCGCGTCGGAGGAGTCGACGCTGTGCGCCTTGCCGTCGACGAGGGTCACCTGCACGTCGACGACCGGGATGTGATCGTTGTCCAGGCCCCGTTCGAGTTGGGCGCGCACACCCTTCTCGACCGAGCCGATGAACTGCGACGGCACCGCGCCACCCACCACCTTGTCGGCGAACTGCACGCCCGAGCCACGGGGCAGGGGCGACACGACGACGTCGCACACCGCGTACTGCCCGTGCCCGCCGGACTGCTTCACCAGCCGGCCGTGCCCGCGCGCCTCGGTGGTGAACGTCTCGCGCAGCGCGATCCGCAGCGGGACAGTGTCGACGTGCGCTCCGGTGGCGCGCAGTCGGTCGAGCACGACCTCGGCGTGCGCCTCGCCCAGGCACCAGAGGACGAGCTGGCCGGTCTCAGGGTGCCGGTCGACGCGCACGGTCGGGTCGCCGGCGGTGAGCCGGCCCAGACCCTTGGCCATGGCGTCCTCGTCGGCCCGCGTGGCCGCCTGCACGGCGATCGGCAACAGCGGCTCGGGCATGTCCCAGGGCGCGATCAGCAGAGGCGCCGCCTTGGCCGAGATCGTGTCGCCGGTCTCGGCCGCACCCAGCCGCCCGATTGCGCAGATGTCGCCGGCGATGGCCTGGGCGATCGGGCGCAGGGTGGCCCCGAGCGGCGAGTAGATCTGGCCAACCCGCTCGTCGACGTCGTGGTCGGGATGGCCGCGCTCGGCGCCGCCGTGCCCGGAGATGTGCACGGCCGTCTCGGGCGTGAGCACGCCGGAGAACACCCGCAGCAGCGACAGCCGGCCCAGGTAGGGGTCGACCGTGGTGCGCACCACCTCGGCCAGCAGCGGGCCGTCCGGGTCGCAGTTCAGCCCCGGCGCGGCGGAGCCGTAGAGCGGCATCGTCTGCGGCGGGTCGAGCTCGACGGGGGAGGGGAAGGCCCCGGACAGGACCTCGAGCAGCTCGCCCAGGCCCAACCCGGAGGTCGCGCACACCGGCAGCACCGGGTAGAACGTGCCGCGAGCCACGGCGGTCTCCAGGTCGTCGACCAGGACGTCGAGGCCGAGGTCCTCTCCGGCCAGATAGCGGTCCAGCAGCGTCTCGTCCTCGGTGTTGTTGATGATCGCTTCGATCAGTGCGCCCCGGGCGGAGTCGATGTCGTCGTCGACCGCGGTCAGTTCGTCGACGGGGGACTCCTTGGCCGGGAAGCCGCCCGAGTAGTCGTAGACGGTGCGGGTGAGCAGGCCCACGAGCGCGTCCGGCACCCCCTCGCCGCTTGCGCCGACGGTCAGGTACAGCGGCAGCGCGTCCTGGCCGTCGGCGCCGCCGAAGACCCGCTGCAGTTCGGCCACGGTCGCGGCGAAAGACGTCCGCGCGACGTCGAGCTTGGTGATGACGACCGCGCGCGGGGTGCCCAGCGAAGCGCATTCCTCCCACAGCGACACGGTGATCGGGTCGATGGCGTCGGCGGCCGAGACCACGAACAGCGCGGCGTCGGCGGCGCGCAGACCGGCCCGCAATTCCCCGGTGAAGTCGGGGTAACCGGGCGTGTCGAGCAGGTTGACCACGACGTTGTCCCAACGCAGCGGGCAGAGCGACAGCCCGACCGAACGCTGTTGCGAGACCTCGACGGGGTCATGATCGCTCGTCGTGGTGCCATCGGCGACGGTGCCGGCGCGGCCGATCGTGCCGGTGGCCACGAGCAGAGCCTCCACGAGCGTCGTCTTCCCGCCACCTGAATGGCCGACCAGTGCGACGTTGCGGATCTTCTCCGGACGGTCTGCGGTGTCGAACAAGGCGGTCGCAGTCGTCTTTGCGGCCTTCTTGGCAGACATCGCATCAGCCCCCCGGTAGACAGGGCCGCCCCGCATCACGAAGAACGGCGTCCTGGCATTCGACACCCAATCTCCTCCGCACGACAAGCGATCCGCACAGATCGATCCACCGCGGCGGCTATCGTTGGGGCACCACAGGCACCACAGGCACCCCAACCCCGAACGGATACCCCTACAGCGTGCTCAACATCCACGCCCGGTCCTTCTTCGCGAAGGCGGTCGGTCCGCTCGGCGCCCGGCTGGCACGCGCCGGTGTCACGCCCGACGTGATCACCATCATCGGCACGGTCGGCGCGGTCGCCAGCGCCTTGGTGTTCTTCACCCGCGGCGCCTGGTTCACCGGCACCATGTTGGTCTGGGGTTTCGTGATGCTCGACCTCGTCGACGGCGCCGTCGCCCGGGCCGGTGGCCGCGCCTCGAAGTTCGGCGCGGTGCTCGACTCGTCGTGCGACCGCATCGCCGACGCCGCGGTTTTCGGCTCGCTCGCCTGGTACTTCGCCCGGCACGACCAGCGGTGGATGTTCCTCGCCGCGATGCTGTGCCTCGTGCTCGGCTCGCTCACCTCCTACATCCGGGCCCGGGCCGAGGGCGTCGGCTTGACCGCCACCGTCGGCATCGCCGAGCGCGCAGACCGGTTGATCATCGTGCTGGTGGGTACCGGCCTGTCCGGTGAGCATCTGCGGGTGCCCTACGTGCAGGCCGCCGCCTTGTGGCTGCTCGTGGCGGCGTCGACGATCACCGTCTACCAGCGCTTCGCGACCGTGTACCGCCAGTCGAAGGCGGAGGAATCCGTGCCTGCGGAGGCCTGATGTTGCCCGGGGCGCGCGGGCGCGTGGTCGATCTGGGCTACATGGCCGGCTGGGGTGCGGTCAAAGCCTTGCCGCAGGGGCTCTCGGCCCGGGCGTTTCGGGCCGCCGCCGATGCCGCAGCGGTGCGCAACCGCAAGGGCACTCGACAGCTTCGCAAGAACCTGCGCCGCGTCGTCGGCCCGGGCGTGTCCGAACTGCGGCTGGACCAACTGGTCGGCGACAGCCTGCGGTCCTACTCGCGGTACTGGCTCGAGACGTTCCGACTGCCGAAGATGGACCACCGCGAGGTGGCCGCCCGACTCGACGTGAACGCACAGGGAACCGAGCACCTCGACGCCGCCATGGCAGCGGGCAAGGGCGCCATCATCGTGCTGCCGCACATGGGCAACTGGGACGTCTCCGGGCTGTGGTTCGTCGAGCGCGGCTTCCCCTTCACCACCGTGGCCGAGCGGCTCGAACCGGCCTCGCTCTACGACCGATTCGTGGCCTACCGCGAGAGCCTGGGCATGGAGGTGCTCGCACTCACCGGCGGCGAACGTCCGCCCATGGAGGTTCTCGCCGAGCGGCTACGAGCCGGCCGCGCGATCTGCCTGGTCGCCGACCGCGACCTGTCCCGCAGCGGGATCGAGGTGCAGTTCTTCGGCGAACCCACCCGGATGCCCGGCGGCCCGGCTGTGCTGGCGGCCATGACCGGCGCCCCGGTGCTGCCCGTCGGGTTGTGGTTCACCGACGACGGGTGGGGGCACCGGGTCAACCCGCCCATCGAGGCACCCGCCGGACGGTTGCGTGACAAGGTGGCGGCCGGCACCCAGGCCGTCGCCGACGTGTTCGCTCGGGAGATCGCGGCGCACCCCACCGACTGGCACATGCTGCAGCCGCTCTGGCTGAGCGACCTGCGCCCGCGCAGGGCGCCGTCCCAGCCCGACCCGGCCGCGGCCCGGTGAGCGGTCCGATGCGCATCGGCATCGTGTGCCCGTACTCCTGGGATATGCCCGGGGGCGTGCAGGCCCACGTCCGTGACCTGGCCGAGAAGCTCATCGAGCTGGGCCACCACGTGTCGGTGCTCGCCCCCGGCGACGGCGACATGCCCGGCCTGCCGCCGTACGTCGTCCTGGCCGGCAAGGCGGTGCCGTTCCCGTACAACGGCTCGGTGGCTCATGTGCAGTTCGGCTTCGTGTCCGCCGCGCGGGTGCGGCGCTGGCTGCGTGACGGCAAGTTCGACGTGGTGCATGTGCACGAGCCCGCGGCGGCCAGCCTGCCGCTGCTCGCCTGCGTCATCCACGACGGCCCGCTGGTCGCGACCTTCCACATGGCGCTGACCCGATCGCGTTTCCTGTCGATGTTCGACACCGTCCTGCAGCCGTTCTTCGAGAAGCTGAGCGGGCGGATCGCGGTGTCGGCCGCGGCCCGCAAGGTGATCGTCGAGCATCTCGGGGCCGACGCTGTCGTCATCCCCAACGGCGTCGCGGTGTCGCATTACTCGCACGCGCGGCCACTGGCCGGCTACCCGCGCGAGGGCGGCACGATCGGCTTCGTGGGGCGCTACGACGAGCCGCGCAAGGGCATGACCGTCCTGCTCGGCGCGCTGGCCCTGCTGGCCCCGGATCGCCCCGACCTGCGGCTGCTGGTCGCCGGCCGCGGCGACGCCGACGACTTCCGGGCCGAACTGCCGCCGGGTCTGGCCGACCGGGTCGAGTTGCTCGGCCAGGTCAGCGAGAGCGACAAGGCGCGGATGCTGCGCAGCGTCGACGTCTACTGCGCCCCGAACACCGGCCAGGAGAGCTTCGGGATCATTCTCCTGGAGGCCATGGCGGCGCGCACCCCGATCGTGGCCAGCGACATCGACGCATTCCGCCGGGTGCTGGCAGGCGGCGACGCCGGTGAGCTGTTCACCACCGGCGACCCGGCCGCGCTGGCGGTTGCCCTGGCCGCGGTCCTCGACGACCCCGCGTGCCGCAGGCGGCTGGTTGCGGCCGGGGTCAAGGCAGTCGCACCGTTCGACTGGTCGGTGATCGTCGAGCAGGTGCTGCGGGTCTACGAACTCGCCATCGCCGGGGCCGGCATCGCCTCCCGCTGAGCTCCCCAGGGTGCCTGGGGGAAGCAGGCGCCGCGTCGCGGTCGAGCGCCCGAGCGCACGCAGCTAGAGTCTGCCAGCGTGCTTCCCGTCAGCTGGTTCGTGCTCGCGGTCCTCGTGGCGGTGTTGCTCACGATGTGGGTGACCTTCACCCTCACCCGCCTGGACCGGCTGCACGCCCGGGTCGACGCGGCCCAGGCGGCGCTGGACGCGCAGCTCGTGCGCCGGGCGGCGGCCCTGTTGTACGTGGCCGAGTCACCAGATTCCGGCGCGGGCGACCACCGGCGGGCGTACTACGAGACGGTGGCCCGCGCTGCACTCGACGTCGATGTCGACGTCGGCGTCGCGGAGCGACCCGCTGCCGAGAACGCGGTCGGCCGCGCACTGACCGATCTGGGTGAGCGGGAGCCCGGGCTGCGTGCCGATGCCGCTGCCGAGCTGCGCGAGACGGCGGCTCGCGTCCAGATCGCGCGTCGTTTCTACAATGACGCGGTACGCGATACCCGCACGCTGCGGGCGCGCCGCATGCCGCGGTTGCTGCACCTGGCCGGTCGGCGCGCCATGCCCGCGTTCTTCGACATCGATGACACGCTGCCGGTTCACGACTCTGCACCGGCGGTGCCCGTGCCCCAATCCGACGAACCGAGGATCGACGCAGCACGCGATCCGGCAAAGGATGTTTCGTGAAGACCCACTCCCGCACCGTGCGGCTCGTCTGCGCTGCGCTGTCGCTGACGTGTGTGATGAGCGTGGCCGCCTGCGGCGGCAGCCATAAGAAGAAGAAGAAGGCCGTCTCGTCCTCGGCAGTGATCACTCCCACTGCCACGGCAACGAAGACCACCCCGAAGCCCAAGCCGAAGCCCCCGGTGGTGGATCCGCTCACCGGCGGCAAGGTCGTCGCCGGCCCGGTCGTCGCGGTGAAGATTGACGACACGGCGGCTGGCCGTCCGCAGGCCGGGATCGAGCAGGCCGACATCGTCTACATCGAGCAGGTGGAGGGCGGGTTGACCCGCACGATGGCTGTGTTCCACTCGCACAAGCCGGCCCAGGCGGGCCCAGTGCGCAGCGTGCGTGCCAATGACCCGGAGGTGCTCAGCCAATACGGCCCAATTGCGTTCGCCGCCTCCGGCGGCGGCGGCGACTCGCTGACCGAACTGGACCGGTCGAGCCTGCGGGCCGACATCAGCGACCGCGGGGGCCCGGGCTTCTCCCGCGACGGGAACCGCCCCGTGCCCTACAACCTGATGCTCAACTTCGCTGCGCTGCCCGCCACGCTGGGTGCCGGTGCCAAGGCGATCGGCTTCACCTGGTCACCCCTGACCAAACGTGCGGCGCTGTTCCCGAAGAGCGCGTCGCTGCGCACCGTGGTCGGCGGCACGCCGGTCCAGTTCGACTGGAACCCCCACGCGCAGAAGTACGTGCGGCTGATCGACGGAGCGCTCCAGCACGCGGCCTCGGGCGCGACCATCGCCACCCCGAATGTCATCGTGCAGTTCTGCAAGGGCCACGTGAACCCGAATGACGTCGACCAGGCGGGCAACCCCGGCTTCTTCACCGAGTCGATCGGCAAGGGACGGCTGGCCGTGTACCGCAGCGGGCACCGCATCGACGGATACTGGCAGCGAAAGAGCGCGGGGTCGGGCACCGCGTTGAAGGACAAGTACAACCAGGACATCGCGCTCGCCCCTGGCGGCGCGTGGGTCGTACTCGTCGACTCCTCGGCACCGCTGTCCTAGCTCCTGGGCCCCGTGGCGCCGGGCAGACCACACTTCATCGATCGGCTGGCCGACCCAGCCCTGCGCGGCCCGTAGAATAAGGGACATGTCGCAGGTAAAGAACCAGACCAGTTCGACCGAACATGCCGTCGGCACCTCCCGGGTCAAGCGCGGCATGGCCGAGATGCTCAAGGGCGGCGTCATCATGGACGTCGTCACCGCAGAGCAGGCGACGATTGCCGAGAACGCCGGTGCGGTGGCCGTGATGGCGCTGGAGCGGGTGCCTGCCGACATCCGCGCGCAGGGCGGCGTCTCCCGGATGAGCGACCCGGACATGATCGACTCGATCATCAGTGCCGTCTCGATCCCAGTAATGGCCAAAGCCCGGATCGGGCACTTCGTCGAGGCCCAGGTGCTGCAATCCCTCGGCGTCGATTACGTCGACGAGTCCGAGGTGCTGACGCCGGCCGACTACGCCAACCACATCGACAAGTGGCAGTTCACCGTCCCGTTCGTCTGCGGTGCCACCAGCCTGGGCGAGGCGCTGCGGCGGATCACCGAGGGCGCGGCGATGATCCGGTCCAAGGGCGAGGCGGGCACCGGTGACGTCTCCAACGCCACCACGCACATGCGCCAGATCCGCGCCGAGCTGCGCCGGCTGAGCACCATGTCCGAGGACGAGCTCTACGTGGCCGCCAAGGAGCTGCAGGCGCCCTACGAACTGGTGGCTGAGGTGGCCCGGGCGGGCAAGCTGCCCGTCGTGCTGTTCACCGCCGGCGGCATCGCGACCCCGGCCGACGCCGCGATGATGATGCAGCTCGGTGCCGAAGGCGTGTTCGTGGGCTCGGGCATCTTCAAGGCGGGCAACCCCGCGCAGCGCGCCGAGGCGATCGTCAAGGCCACCACGTTCTATGACGACCCCGATGTGATAGCCAAGGTCTCGCGCGGGCTGGGTGAGGCGATGGTGGGCATCAACGTCGCCGACATCCCGCTGCCGCACCGCCTGGCTGAGCGTGGTTGGTAGCGCCCGCTGTCCATGCCCCGACCCACCATCGGCGTGCTCGCCCTGCAAGGTGATGTGCGCGAGCATGCCCACGCGCTGAGCGAGGCCGACGTCGACGTCACCTCCGTCCGGCGGCCGCAGGAGCTGGCCGACGTCGACGGCCTGGTGCTGCCGGGCGGGGAGTCGACCACGATCCTGAAACTCGCCCGCGTGTTCGCGCTCCTCGAACCCTTGCGTGCTGCCGTCACCGCTGGGCTACCCGTCTACGGCGCCTGCGCGGGGATGATCCTGCTGGCCGATCGCGTCGACACCGGCGGCTCACCGTTGGAGGAGACGTTCGGCGGCATCGACATGGTGGTGCGCCGCAACGCCTTCGGGCGCCAGGTCGACTCGTTCGAGGAGGACGTCGACGTCGAGGGCCTGCCCGGCGGCCCGGTACATGCGGTTTTCATCCGGGCACCGTGGGTGCAGTCACTCGGCCCGGGCGCGACGGAGCTCGGCCGGGTGAAGGCCGGAGCCGCCGCCGGTAGGATCGTTGCGGTTCGCCAGCAGAACCTGCTGGCCACGTCGTTCCACCCGGAGCTGACGGGTGACGGGCGGATCCACGCGTACTTTTGCGACATGGTGAGGAATGCATGAGCGGCCACTCCAAATGGGCGACGACCAAGCACAAGAAGGCCGTCGTCGACGCCAAGCGCGGCAAGCTCTTCGCCAAGCTGATCAAGAACATCGAGGTCGCGGCCCGCACCGGCGGCGGTGACACCGACGGCAACCCGACGCTGTTCGACGCGATTCAGAAGGCCCGCAAGACCTCCGTGCCGCTCGACAACATCGAGCGGGCCGTCAAGCGGGGCTCTGGCGCCGAAGCCGGCGGCTCGGACTGGCAGACGATCATGTATGAGGGCTACGGCCCGAACGGCGTCGCGGTCCTGATCGAGTGCCTCACCGACAACCGCAACCGCGCGGCGATGGAGGTGCGGACGGCCATGAGCCGCAACGCCGCCTCGATGGCCGACCCCGGCTCGGTGTCCTACCTGTTCGATCGCAAAGGCGTCGTCATCGTTCCGCACGGCGAGGCCGGAGGAATAGCCGAAGACGATGTGCTGCTCGCGGTTCTGGACGCCGGCGCCGAGGAGGTCAACGACCTCGGCGACTCCTACGAGGTCATCAGCGAGGCGACCGACCTGGTGCCGGTGCGCACCGCGCTGCAGAGCGCCGGCATCGACTATGAGTCCGCCGACATGTCGTTCCTGCCCAGCGTGCAGGTGCCCCTGGACGAAGCCGGCGCGCGCAAGGTGTTCCGGCTTATCGATGCCCTCGAGGATCTCGACGACGTGCAGAACGTCTACGCGAACTTCGACGTCAGCGACGAGATCATGGAGCTCGTCGAAGCCGACTGATCGCTCCCGGCCGAGGGGTCGCGGCCGTCAGAGCGGTGGGTTCTGCCAGAACTTGAAGAAGGCGTGCCCGAACTCCGAGGCCAGTCGCGGCACACCGGACACGTCATAGATGCGGTAGACGAAGTCGAAGAACGCGGTGTTCAGCTGCTGGATCTGCAGCAGGACGATCACGCCGATCATCCCCCAGGGTTTGATGGCTTCGGCGCCCTGGGCGGTGTGCTGGTTGAGGTAGGGCTCGATGATCGCCCAACCGTCCAGGCCCGGAATCGGCAGCAGGTTGAGCACCGCGGCGGTGACCTGCAGGAAGCCGAAGAAAGCCAGCCCCGTCCAGAACCGGACGTGGGTGTTGTCATCGATATGGGCGTGCACGAAGAACAGCGTCACCGCCGCGAAGAGCACATTGGACAGCGGCCCGGCCGCGGCGGCCACACTCTGCATCCCCCGACTGCGGAACGCGTGCCGGTGCAGGTACACCGCGCCGCCCGGCAGGCCGATGCCGCCTTGGATGATGAAAACGAGTGGAATCACGATCGACAGCACGGGATGCGCGTACTTCAGGGGATTGAGGGTCAGGTAACCGGCCGCCTCGACACTGCGGTCGCCCGCGCGGTACGCGGCGTAGGCGTGGCTGAACTCGTGCAGACACAACGACACGACCCAGCCGGCCACCACCATGAGGAACACGCCGAAATCGGCCAGCCGAACGCCCCGACTGTCGTCGCGCCAGGCCAGCACCGCACCGACGACGGCCAGCGCGACGAAGGCCAGGAAGATCGGGCTCGGCCGTACTGCGCTGCGGCGCCGCTTGCTCAGGTCATAGACGGGCATCGGTTTGACGGTACGGGATCCGCGTGCCCTGGCGTGTCTGCGCCGCGGGCGCCGCCGGCGCCCGTAACCTCATCGAACGACCGTTCGAGAGGTGGTAGCCGACTGTGCGCGTGCTGGGCGTGGACCCTGGCCTGACCCGCTGCGGCGTGGGCGTGGTCGACGGCACCCCGGGGCGGGCGTTGACATTGGTCCACGTCGACGTCATCCGCACTCCCGCGGACGCCCACACCGGTGAGCGACTGCTCGTCCTGGCCGACGCGTTCGCCGAGGCGATCGCCCGATTCGCACCCGACGTCGTCGCAGTCGAGCGGGTATTCAGCCAACACAACGTCCGCACCGTGATGGGCACCGCGCAGGTGGCCGGGTTGGCCATGGTCGCGGCCACCCGGGCCGGGCTGCCGGTGGCGCTGCACACCCCCAGCGAGGTCAAGGCCGCGGTCACCGGATCGGGCGTCGCCGGCAAGGCCCAGGTCGGCGCGATGGTCACCCGGCTGCTGACACTGTCCGAGACGCCGCGCCCGGCCGACGCAGCCGACGCCCTCGCACTGGCGATCTGCCACGTCTGGCGCGGCGCCGCGCAAACCCGCCTGGCGGCTGCGCTGGCGGGGTCAGCAAAGATGAGGGAATGAGTGAGCAGCCCGAGGTCAGATACGACCCCGGCACCCTGCACGAGGTGTACCTCCACCCGGCGCAGGTGCAGGCCCGGATCGAGGAGCTGCGTGGCGAGGTCCGCAGCGCACCGGATGTGATAGCCGAGCTGCGGGCGCGCGCGGAGCTGGTCGACTTGCTGCGCGGACTCGGTGATCTGGACGATGCGCTGGCCGAGGGCCGTCGCGCCGTCGACCGAGCCGACATCGCCGGCACAGCGCCGCAGCAGCACCTGGCCCGGTTGCGGCTGGCGCACGTGCACCAATGGCGCGGCGATTTCGTCGAGTCCAATATCGCTTTCACCGAACTGCTGAACGCGGCCGAACAGTTCGGGCCGGTTATCGAAGCGTTCACCCATCAGCACGCGGGCACGAACTCCTTCGACCAGCAGCACGACGCCGACGCGCACGGCCACTTCACGCGGGCACTGGCGATCCGCCTGGAGTTCGAGCTGCCCGACGAGGACATCGCTTCGTCGCGGCTGGCCGTCGACGCGGCACAGCGTCGGCTCGAGGAGAAGCTGTGATCGCCAGCGTGCGCGGGACCGTGGCCGCGGTGGGTCCGGACGGTGCCGTGGTCGAGGTCGGGGGAGTCGGACTGGCGGTGTCGTGCTCACCGGGCACCCTGGCCCGGCTGCGCGTGGGGGAGACCGCGCGGCTGGCCACCAGCCTGGTGGTGCGGGAGGACTCGCTGACCCTGTACGGGTTCGCCGACGACGACGAGCGCTCGCTGTTCGAACTGCTGCAGACCGCGAACGGTGTCGGCCCGAAGCTGGCGCAGACGATGCTGGCCGTCTACCCCCCGCGTGAATTGCGCCGCGCCGTCGCCACCAGCGACCTCGCCGCGCTGACCAAGGTCCCGGGCATCGGCCGTAAAGGGGCAGAGCGCATCGCCCTGGAACTGCGCGACCGCATCGGCTCCATCGACGGCTCGGACCACCGCGTCGACCTCGGCGGACTCACCGCTGTGTCACCGTGGCGCGACCAACTCGTCCACGCGCTGGCCGGGCTGGGCTTCTCCGGCAAGGAGGCCGTAGACGCCATCGATGTGGTGGCCGCCGACCAGCCCGAGGGCGAACCGCCCGACATCTCCGCCATGCTGCGCCGCAGCATCCAACTCCTGGGCAGAACGCGGTGACCGGGCCCGTCCCGCCGCCACCCAACCGGCACGGGTGCCGCCATGGCTGAGTCGGTCGAGGATCTGGTCAATCCGCTGCCCGTGCCGGAGGAGCGGGAGGTCGAGGCGAGCCTGCGGCCCAAGCGGCTCACCGAATTCGTGGGCCAGCCCAAAGTGCGCGAGCAGCTCCAGCTCGTGCTCGAGAGCGCGATGCGGCGCAACCGGCCGCCGGATCATGTGCTGCTGTCCGGCCCTCCCGGGCTGGGCAAGACGAGCCTGGCGATGATCATCGCCGCCGAGCTCGGCGCCCCGATCCGGGTGACCAGCGGGCCGGCGATCGAGCGCGCCGGTGACCTGGCCGCGCTGCTGACCAGCCTCGGCGAGGGCGAGGTGCTGTTCATCGACGAGATCCATCGCATCGCCCGCCCGGCTGAGGAGTTGCTGTACATGGCCATGGAGGACTTCCGCGGCGACGTGATCATCGGCAAGGGCCCCGGTGCAACCGCTATCCCGTTGGAACTCTCGCCGTTCACCCTGGTTGGCGCCACGACCCGCGCCGGACTGCTCACCGGCCCGCTGCGCGACCGCTTCGGGTTTACCGGTCACATGGATTTCTACGACCCGCCCGAGCTCGAGCAGGTGCTGGCCCGCTCGGCCGAACTGCTCGGGGTCGCGCTCGAGCCTGACGGCGCGACCGAGATCGCCGGCCGCTCGCGGGGCACGCCGCGGATCGCGAACCGGCTGCTGCGCCGGGTACGCGACTACGCCGAGGTACGCGCCGACGGCATCGTCACCGAACCGATCGCACGTGCAGCACTGGCCGTATACGACGTCGACCAGCTCGGCCTGGATCGCCTCGACCGGGCCGTACTGGAGGCTCTGGTGCGCCGCTTCGGCGGCGGCCCGGTGGGCGTTGGCACGCTGGCCGTCGCGGTGGGCGAAGAGGTGGCCACGGTCGAGGAGGTGGCCGAGCCGTTCCTGGTGCGCGCCGGCTTGCTCGCCCGGACCTCCCGCGGCCGGGTTGCTACGCCGGCGGCCTGGACGCATCTCGGCGCGGTCCCCCCGGCTTCGGCCGGCCCGACCCTGTTCGACCCGCCCGGCTGAGCACGGCCAGAAGTCCGCGCCGCGCCTGCCAGCCCGTAGACTGGCCGGTGTCCGGTTTGTCGCCTGTCCAGAATCGTCGTCCCCCATGCATTGGCTGCCCTACCTGATCCCGCTGGCCGTGCTGTTCACCCTGTTCGTCTTCGGTCAGCGCAAGCGGCGCCAGCAACTGGCGCAGGAATCCGAGCGGATCAGCCAGATCGGCTTCGGCGACGACGTGATGACGACCTCGGGCCTCTACGGCACGGTGGTCGGCCGCAACGACGAAGACGGGACGGCGCAGCTGGCCATCGCGCCCGGCGTCGAGGTCACGTGGGCGCTGGCCGCGTTGCGCGACGCCAAGTCACTGCCCGACCAGTACCGCAAGCCACTGGCCGGCGCCGAGGACGACGCCGATCCGCCAGACGAGACCGATTCGACCCCGTGACGAAGGGGCGTGGGCGCGACGGCACCGCCCCGTCGGTCATACTGTGTTGTCGAGCCGCGCGGAGCACCATCGCACCGTCGCAGACCATGACCGCGTGACCAGGCGAATTCGAGGAGATCACCCCCCGTGGCACCACCTGTCGGAACGCTGCGTGTCGGGCGTTACTTCCTCGCCCTGATCCTCGCCCTCGGCCTGCTCTACACCATGGTTTTCTGGCCGGGTGCGCGGCACACTCCCAAGCTCGGCCTCGATCTCGTGGGCGGTACCCAGGTCATCTTTACCGCGAAGACCACCGGCACGGGCAAGACGCCGTCGAAATCGTCGATGAACCAGGCCAAGCAGATCATGGAGAACCGGGTCAACGGCTCCGGTGTCACCGAGGCCACGGTCGTCATCCAGGGCTCCGACCAGATCGTCATCTCGATCCCGGGCAACACCAACACCGACGTCGCCAAGCTGGGCCGGGCAGCGGTGCTGAGCTTCCGCAGTGTCGTCATGCCCGCCGTGCCGGTCCTGCATCCGGTCACCGGTGCGAGCGCCCCCAGCACAGCGCCGGCGACGCCCACCGCCACCCCAACGGGCTCGGGTACGCCGAAGCCCACGACCTCGGCACCCAGGGCGGGGACGGGCTCGGCCACCCAGTCGGCCAAGAATCTCCTCGAGCCGGACACCGCCGGGCGTCATCGGCTCGCCGCGCCGCAGGCCGCGCCGGCGACGACTCCGAAGCCAACGCCATCGGCCTCGGGCACACCGACTGTCGCTGGCTCGCCCACCCCGTCTGCGGCCCAAAGCGTGCCCCCGGCGACCGCCCAGCCGTTCGCCGCGCTGAAATTCGCGATCCCGACGAGTGAGACCGATTACGACAAGCTGCAGCCAACCCAGCAGCAACAACTGCAGGCCGCGCTCAGCACGTTCGATTGCCGAGCGGCGCAGGACGAGCTCGACAAGCCGGAGTCCTACTTCATCGGCTGCCAGCAAGGGCAACTCGCGTTCCTGCTCGGCAAGGTCATCGTGCCCGGCCACGAAATCAGCGGCGCATCCGCTCAAGCGCCCAACGTCAGCCAGGGCCAGGTGGAGTGGTCAGTCAGCCTGAGCCTGAAGTCCACCGGGTCACGCAACTGGTCGAAGTACACCGGCGCACACAATATCGGGGGTTCGTCGACGCAACCGGCGTCGGTCTCTCAGTGCGGCGCGACCGGCACCCCGTGCGCGGACTTCGTGGCCTTCACGCTGGACGGCAACATCATCTCCGCCCCCGTCAACAACGACCCGATCCCCGAGGGATCCAAGACGCAGATCACCGGTAACTTCAAGCAGAAGACCGCGAAGGAACTCGCCGACCAGCTCAAGTACGGTGCGCTGCCGCTGAGCTTCAAGGCCGAGGATGCGCAGACCGTGTCGGCCACACTGGGCACCTCGCAACTCAAAGCCGGCCTGCTGGCCGGCGGTATCGGCCTTATCCTCGTGGTGTTCTACTCGCTGATCTACTACCGGGCACTCGGCCTGGTGACCATCGCATCGTTGCTCGTGTCCGGCGGCCTCACCTACGCCGCGCTGGTCATCCTCGGCACCCAGATCGGCTTCACACTGAGCCTGGCGGGCATCGCCGGCTTCATCGTCGCGGTAGGTATCACCGCCGACTCCTTCGTCGTCTTCTTCGAACGCATGAAGGACGAAGTCCACGAGGGACGCTCGGCGCGCGTCGCCATCCCGCGGGCCTGGATCCGCGCCCGGCGTACCATCCTGTCCGCCGACACCGTGTCGTTCCTGGCCGCGGCCACGCTGTACTACTTCGCTGCCGGTGACGTGAAGGGTTTCGCCTTCACCCTGGGCCTGTCGACGGTCCTCGACCTGGTTGTGGTCTTCCTGTTCACCCACCCGCTGGTGTCCTGGCTGTCGCGCAAGAAGGCGTTCGGCTCCTCGCGTTTCACCGGGCTCAATGCGATGCGCGAGGGCGGCATCGCCGCGCCAGCCCCCGATCACGCGCCCCGGCAGCGCACCAGGCCAGTGCGCGCCAGGACCGCACCGGCTACCGCGACGGGTCAAGCACCAGTCGCCGTCCTCGAACGCGAGGAGCGGGCAGCGCGCGATCTCGAAGCGTTCGACGACGTCGACACCGACGAGTTGGGCGAGACGGCGACCGTGCCCGATGCTCCCGACGAGGAGTTCGCCGACGCGGCCGATGAGACCGATCCTGCGACCGGCGACGAGATCGACACCGACGTGGCGGCGGCCGCGAAGGCACGCCGACGGACGACTCCCGAGCCGGGCTCGGCAGCCGAGCGGGCGGCGCAGCGCCGCGCCAAGATGCGGGCCGACGAGAAGGGCACCAGCTGATGTCGGACCTGCGCTCCACGGTGCGCCGCCTCTACCGGGGCGAGACCCGTATCAACTTCATCGGGGCGCGTCGCCGCTGGTACCTCGCGTCGCTGATCCTGATCACGATCTGCGTCCTCAGCTTCATTGTCCGCGGCTTCAACTACGGCGTGGAGTTCAAGGGCGGCACCCAGTTCCAGTTGCCGGTCACCGGCACCTCGATCTCCACCACCGAGGCGGAGAATGCCTTCAACGGTGCCGGTGTCAAGCCGGCCGAGCCGCCGCAGAAGGTCGGGTCGGGCGCCACCCACCAGATCGTGGTCAAGACCGAGTCGCTCACGCCGGCGCAGTCCAACGACCTCAAGCCCAAGATCGCGGCACAGCTGGGCATCCCGGTGAACCGCATCACGTCGCAGTCCGTCAGTTCGAGCTGGGGACACAACATCACCGTCAAGGCGATCGAGGGTCTGATCGTCTTCCTGATCGTGGTGTCGATCTACATCGCGATCCGCTATCAATGGCGCATGGCCGCGGCCGGGATCGTCGCCCTGTTACACGACCTCATCGTTGCCGGCGGCATTTACTCAATCATCGGATTCGAGGTCACGCCGTCCACGGTGGTCGGTCTGCTGACCATTCTGGGTTTCTCGCTCTATGACACCGTCGTCGTGTTCGACAAGGTCGCCGAGAACACCAAGGACATCACCGCGGGCTCACGGATGACCTACTCCGACGCGGCGAACCTCGCCGTCAACCAGACCCTCATGCGCTCGATCAACACCTCGCTGATCGCCCTGCTGCCCGTCGCCGGGCTGCTGTTCGTCGGCGCCGGCATCCTGGGCGTCGGCACGATCAAGGACCTCGCGCTGATCCTGTTCGTCGGGCTGGCTTCTGGTGCGTACTCTTCGCTGTTCCTGGCCACCCCGGTGGTGGTCGAGCTGACCGAGCGCGAGCCGCAGTACAAGGCACTGACGAAGCGGGTCGTGGCCAAACGCAGCAGTGAGGCAGCCAAGACTGTGTCGACGGGACAGCTGGTCGCAGCCGGCGCGGGTGTGCGCCCAGCCGCCGTGGACAACGGCCGGCCGAGCATCAACGGCCCGCGTCGGGCCGGCGGTCCGGCGCCGGCGCCGCGGCCCGGGGCTCGCCCGCAGCGCAAGCGCAAGTAGTGCCAGAGCCGTCCGGGGACGCTGGCGCCGACATCGCCGGCATGGTGGCGGCCGGGCTGCGTGACGTCCCCGATTTCCCCCAGCCCGGCATCATGTTCAAGGACATCGCGCCGCTGCTGGCCGACGGGCCGTCCTTCAGCCGCGCAATCCGCGCCCTGGCCGATCATGCCCGCGCCTGCGGACCGCTGGATCTTGTCGCCGGAGTCGAGGCGCGTGGGTTCCTGGTGGCCGGCGCGCTGGCGCGCGAACTCGACAGCGGCCTGGTTGCCGTGCGCAAGGCGGGCAAGCTGCCGCCGCCAACGTTGCGGCGCAGCTATGACCTTGAGTACGGCTCGGCCGAGCTCGAGGTGCCGATGGGGATCCTGCAGGGCACGCGGGTGTTCCTGGTCGACGACGTGCTCGCGACGGGCGGCACCCTGCGCGCGGCCGCGGACCTGCTGGTCCAAGCAGGCGCCTCCGTCACCGGCCTGGGTGTCCTCCTCGAGATCGGCTTCCTGGGGGGCAGCGGGCGCCTGCACCCCGTCGCTGCCGTGCACGCGCTGCTGCGCAGCTGACCACACGGCGGCTGCCGGACCCGTAGACTCGGCCATGCACCTCTGCGAGGGAGGATCTGCTGACGACGGACGCTGCTGCACCGCATGCGGACGCTGATCCCGGCCCGGCCGCGATCATGGCGTCATCCGCTGCTGCCGTCGGGCTGAGCCAGAGCGAGCCGGCGCTCGTCGAGCTGGCCCAGGCCGTGTCCGAACGGGCCGAGATGGCTGCCGCGGTGCCCGATCAGTCCGCCGCGTCCGAAACGCCCGCCGAGCCGGGTAACGCCGTCCACCGCCGCCGGGTGCGGGACCGCCTGGCCCGCCGGCTGGTCAACTCCCCGCGGCAGCAGTCGGCCATCAAACCGGTGCTCGAGCCCTTGCTCGCGATCCACCGGGGCGCCCACCCCAAGATCGACGCCCGGGCGCTGCAGCGCGGCTACGACCTCGCCGAGCAGTGTCATCGCGGCCAGTTGCGCAAGAGCGGTGACCCCTACATCACGCATCCGCTTGCAGTGGCGACGATTCTGGCCGAGCTGGGCATGGACACCATCACCCTGGTCGCCGCCCTACTGCACGACACCGTCGAAGACACCGGCCTCACCCTGGACGACATCGCCGTCGAGTTCGATCCCGTGGTCGCTACCCTCGTCGACGGCGTCACCAAGCTCGACAGGGTGAAGTACGGAGACGCCGCCGAGTCGGAGACCATCCGCAAGATGGTCGTCGCGATGGCCCGCGACCCGCGGGTGCTGGTGATCAAGTTGGCCGACCGGCTGCACAACATGCGCACGCTGCGCTTCCTGCCGCCGGAGAAGCAGGAGCGCAAGGCCCGCGAGACGCTGGAGGTACTCGCCCCGCTCGCGCACCGCCTGGGCATGAACACCATCAAGTGGGAGCTCGAGGACCTCAGCTTCGCCACGCTCTATCCCAAGCGCTACGACGAGATCGTGCGCCTGGTGGCCGAGCGGGCGCCCTCGCGCGACACCTACCTCAACGAGGTGACCGAGCGGATCAACACCGACCTGCGCGATGGCGGCATCAAGGCCACGATCACCGGCCGACCGAAGCATTACTACTCGATCTATCAGAAGATGATCGTCCGTGGCCGCGAGTTCACCGACATCTACGACCTGGTGGGGATCCGCGTCCTGGTCGAGAGCGAACGGGACTGCTATGCCACCCTCGGCGTGATCCACGCGAACTGGCAGCCGGTACCGGGCCGGTTCAAGGACTTCATCGCGATGCCGAAGTTCAACATGTACCAGTCGCTGCACACCACGGTCATCGGGCCTGGCGGCAAGCCGGTCGAGCTGCAGATCCGCACCCACGCGATGCACCGCACAGCCGAGTACGGCATCGCGGCCCATTGGAAGTACAAGGAGCGCAAGGACGTCGCCGCGGCCGAGCCGTCGGCGGTGTCCGAGGAGATGGGTTGGCTGCGTCAGCTCCTGGACTGGCAGCGCGAGACGCAGGGGCCTGAGGAGTTCCTCGACTCGTTGCGCTATGACCTCGGGGCCAGCGAGGTATACGTCTTCACCCCCAAGGGCGACGTCATCCCGCTGCCCATGGGGTCCACGCCGGTCGACTTCGCCTACGCCGTGCACACCGAGGTGGGGCACCGCTGCATCGGCGCCCGGGTCAACGGCAAGCTGGTGGCCCTCGAGAGCGCGCTCGACAACGGCGACTCGGTCGAGGTGTTCACCTCCAAGGCCGAAGCCGCCGGGCCGTCGCGCGACTGGTTGGCCTTCGTCAAGTCACCGCGGGCGCGAACCAAGATCCGCCAATGGTTCGCCCGCGAACGCCGCGAGGACGCGGTCGACGCCGGCAAGACCGCCCTGTCCAAGGCGATGCGCAAGGCGGCCTTGCCGCTGCAACGGTTGCTCGGCGGTGACCAGCTGCTGACCCTGGCCCGCGAGATGCATCTCGTCGACATCACGGCGCTCTACGCCGCCATCGGTGAGGGGCACGTATCCGCCCAGTCCGTCGTGCAGAAGCTCGTCGCGCAGTTCGGTGGCGTCGAAGGGGCCGCCGAGGACATCTCCGAGACGATGATCCCCACTGTCGAAGGCCACGACGCCACCAAGCAGCGCATCGGGGGCGACGTCGGCGTGGTGGTCAAGGGCGTCAGCGACGTGTGGGTCAAGCTGGCCCGCTGCTGCACGCCGGTGCCCGGCGATGACATCCTGGGCTTCGTCACGCGCGGCGGCGGGGTCTCGGTGCACCGGCGGACCTGCACCAATGCGACCGCCCTCATCGAGCAGGCCGAGCGCCTCGTCGACGTCGAATGGGCGCCATCGGCCGACTCGACGTTCGTCGTCTCCATCCAGGTCGAGGCCCTCGACCGGCACCGGCTGCTTTCGGACGTGACGCGGGCGTTGTCCGACGAGCGGGTCAGCATCCTGTCGGCCAGCGTCAACACCAACCGCGACCGGGTGGCGGTCAGCCGGTTCACCTTCGAGATGGCCGAGGCGAAGCACCTGGGTCATCTGCTGCGCGCGATCCGCACCATCGAGGGCGTCTACGACGTCTACCGGGTGCACGCCGGCAACTGAGCCCGCTCGGGATCGAGGTCAGCCGCGGTGCGGGGCGGCGGGTCGGCTACTCGGCAATGCTCACCGAGGTGATGCTGATCGGCAGCTTCGGCTTGCCGTCGCCCTGGCCGTGGGAGTTGTCCGATCCCTTGGCGGCCACCTTGGTCACGACGTCGAGCCCGCCGGTGACCTTGCCGAAGATCGTGTAATTCGGCCCGAGCCCGGTCGAGGGCTTGTAGACGATGAAGAACTGGCTGCCATTGGTGTTGGCACCGCCGTTGGCCATGGCCAGGACGCCGGTCGTGTACTTTTCCGAGCCGGTCAGTTCGTCGTTGAAGGTGTATCCCGGCCCGCCCGAGCCGGAGCCGGTCGGGTCACCGCACTGCAGGACGAAGATGCTCGAGTCCACCAGACGGTGGCACGGCGTGTCGGAGTAGTAGCCCTGCTGGGCCAAGGACAGAAAGTTCTGCACCGCGCACGGGGCCTTGGCCCGGTTCAGGGCGAACGTCAGGGTGCCCTGCGAGGTGGCCACGCGGGCCAGCATGATGCCCTTGGTCGGGGCGGTGTTCGCGGGCACGCTGACTTTCTTGGCCGCCTGTCCGCCCGCGACGAACTTGCAGGTGCCCAATGGCAACGCGCCTGCCGAACTCGTCGGGCTTGCGCCCGGCGTGCTGCTCCCGGCAGCAGCCGGCGTGGACTTCGTGCCGGCGCCCTTCTTGTCCCCGCCGGTGATGACGACCACGAACACCGTCACGACCACGATCAGGACGACAGTGCCGATGACGGAGGCGATCAGGGTGACGCGCTTGCGGGCTGCCTGCTGCTCGGCGCGGCGTTGCAGCTGCAGTTCGAGCTGGCGACGGGCGGCCTCCCGGCGCTGCTTGTTCGTCGCCATGACTCAGGCGGCGCCGATGCTCTTCAGGTCGACGACGAAAACGAGTGAGGCGTTCGGCGGAATCGTCGTGCCGCTGCCTTGCGGACCGTAACCCAAGGCGCTCGGCAGGATCATGATCCGCCGCCCGCCCACCTTCATCGCTGGGACGCCCGTCGTCCCGCCGATGCCCTGGGTGAAGCCCGGCACCACCCCGGTCAGTGAGAACGTCGCGGCGCTGCCCCTCGCCCATGACGAGTCGAAGATCTTGCCGTCCTTGTAGAGCGCGCCGACGTACTGCACCGTCACGCTCGATGCCGGTGTCGCGGGTGCGCCCTTGCCGACGACGAGATCCTTGTAGCCGAGCTTGGTCGCGACGGAGCTGGACTTGGCGGTGACCGCGGGTGCGCCGCCAAGATCCGCCGCGCCGACCACGCTCACGCCGTTGAACGTGACGGTCGGGCCTTTGGCCGCGCGAGCCTTGGTCGAGGGCGGCGCGGACGACGGGGCCGACGGCGTTGTGGTCGGTGAGGACACCGTCGGGTGATCGCTGGCCGCGGACTTGGTGTTCTTCTTCGTGTGGTCGCCGGAGACGACGACGACGAACACCGTGACGAGCGCAATCAGGATGACGGTGCCCAGGATGGACGCGATCAGGGTGAAACGCTTGCGGGCGGCCTCACGCTCTTCGCGGCGTTGCAGTTGCCGTTCGAGGTGTCGGCGGGCGGCCTCACGGCGCTGCTTGGTCGTCGGCACGGAACGGTCCTCCAGATGCGGCGGGTTCGGCCTCCTGTGACGAGAGGTCCACGGCAGTCTACGGAGGCCTTCCTCAGTGCCAGCAATGAGTGGTGGCGCGCAGGCTCGGTAGGCTGAGCCGTTCCCCGACCGTCGAAGATCCACTTGGAGTGCCTGGCCGTGCTGATTGCGGGATTTCCGTCGGAGGCGACCGCCACGAACTGCTGGGTGGTCGCCCCTGCCGACGGCGAGCAGTGCGTCGTCATCGACCCGGGCATCGG
Organism: Actinomycetota bacterium; assembly: GCA_030853345.1. Classification (GTDB taxonomy): domain Bacteria; phylum Actinomycetota; class Actinomycetes; order Mycobacteriales; family Jatrophihabitantaceae; genus QHCC01. Next base: position 33,461 of record JALYVG010000031.1, read on the forward strand.
GGTCGAGGCGCAGCTCGACGACGTCATCGCCGGGCATCGGCTGCACCCGGTGGCAGTGCTGCTCACCCACGGCCACTTCGACCACACCTTCTCAGTGCTGCCGGTCTGCCAGGCACGCGACGTGCCCGCCTACATCCACCCCGCCGACCGCGATCAGCTCAGCGACCCGTGGTCCGGTGTCGGCCTCAGGGTCGGCACGCCGCTGTTCGGCTCGCTGACCTTCGCCGAGCCCGACGACGTCCGCGAGCTCGGCGACGGGGACACAGTCTCGCTGGCCGGACTGGACTTCGGCGTCCGGCACTCGCCGGGCCACAGCGCCGGATCGGTGGTGTTCGGGCTGTCCGGCGGCGACGAGGCCGTGCTGTTCTCCGGCGACCTGCTCTTCGCCGGCTCCATCGGCCGGGTCGACCTGCCCGGCGGATCGATGGCCGAGATGGAGTCCTCGCTGCGCCAGGTCATCCTGCCGATGGACGACGCGACCCTCGTGCACCCGGGCCACGGACCTTCGACGACGATCGCGCGGGAACGCGCCGGCAACCCCTACCTGCGGGACCTGTCATGACGACGTCCCTGTCCGGGTTCCCCGAACTGCTCCCGGCCCAACGGGCCGTCGAGCTCACCGTGCTCGACCAGCTGCGCACCACGTTCGAACTGCACGGCTTCACCTCGATCGAGACCCGTGCGGTCGAACCCCTCGACGCGCTGCTGAGCAAGGGTGAGATCGACAAGGAGGTCTACGTCCTACGGCGCCTGCAGGCCGCAGACGACGCAGGTGACTCCGGGCTCGGCCTGCACTTCGACCTCACGGTGCCCTTCGCCCGCTACGTCATCGAGAATGCCGGGCACCTCGAGTTTCCGCTGCGCCGTTACCAGATCCAGAAGGTGTGGCGGGGGGAGCGGCCACAGGAAGGGCGCTACCGCGAATTCACCCAGGCCGACATCGACGTGGTCGCCCGCGACACGCTGCCGTTCCACCACGACGTCGAGGTCGCGCGCGTCATGGCTGAAGCACTGGCCTCGCTGCCGTTCCTGCCGGCGATGCGCCTGCAGGTCAACAATCGCAAGCTCATCGAGGGCTTCTACCGCGGCATCGGGGCGCCCGACGTCGCCGCGGTGATGCGCACCGTCGACAAGCTCGACAAGGTGCCCGCCAAAGTCGTCGGCACGCTGCTCGTCGACGAGGCCGGGCTCAGCGCCGAGCAGGCGGCGAAGTGCATGCAGCTCGCCGCGATCCGCAGCACCGATGCCTCGTTCGTGTCGCGGGTGTGGGCGCTCGGGGTCGTGCACCCACTGCTCGATCAGGGTCTCGAGGAGCTCGCGGCCGTTCTCGAGGGTTGCGCCCGGACGAGCAACGCCCGGGTCCGCGTCCAGGCCGACCTGAGCATCGCCCGCGGGTTGGACTACTACACCGGCACGGTGTTCGAGACCCGGATGGCCGGCTTCGAGCAGCTCGGCTCGATCTGCTCCGGCGGCCGCTACGACTCGCTGGCCAGCGACGGCCGGACCACCTACCCCGGTGTCGGCATTTCCCTGGGCGTCACCCGGTTGCTCATGCCGCTGTTCCAGCGCGGCCTGCTCACCGGCTCCCGGTCGGTTCCGTCGGTGGTCCTGATCGCGCTGCCCGCCGAAGAGGCCCGGGCAGGCAGCGACGCGATCGCGCAGTTGCTGCGTGCCCGGGGCATCCCGACCGAGGTCGCCGCCACCGCGCAGAAGTTCGGTAAGCAGATCCGTTACGCCGAGCGCCGCGGAATCCCGTTCGTGTGGTTCCCGAACGGCGACGGTGCAGACGAGGTCAAGGACATCCGCACCGGCGAGCAGGTGGCGGCCGACTTCGCCACCTGGCTGCCGCCGCAGCACGATGTGCGCCCGCGCGTGGTCATCGCCCCCACCGTGTCCGCCGCCGCAACCCCAGGACGGGACCAACCACAGTGATCCGCACGCACGAGGCCGGGACGCTGCGCGCCTCCCACGCCGGACAGTCCGTCACCCTGGCCGGCTGGGTGGCGACGCGCCGTGACCACGGCGGAGTCACCTTCATCGACCTGCGCGACGCGTCGGGCACGGTCCAGGTCGTCGTCCGCGAAGCCGACATCGCCCACGAACTGCGCAACGAATGGGTCGTCGCTGTCACCGGTGAGGTGCGGGAGCGCCCGCCCGGCAACGTCAACGCGGCCATCCCCACCGGCGAGGTCGAGGTCGTGGCGAGCCGGCTGGACGTGCTCAACGAGTCTGCTGCGCTGCCGTTCCAGGTCGACGAGCACAGCGAGGTGGGGGAGGAGGCCCGGCTGAAGTACCGCTACCTCGACCTGCGCCGACCCGCTCCGGGCGCCGCGCTGCGGCTGCGCAGCAAGGTCAACCGCGCCGCCCGCGAGACCCTGCTCGAGCGCGACTTCGTCGAGATCGAGACCCCGACCCTGACCCGGTCGACGCCGGAAGGGGCCCGCGACTTCCTGGTGCCCGCCCGGCTGCGCCCCGGCAACTGGTACGCGCTGCCCCAGTCGCCGCAGCTGTTCAAGCAACTGCTGATGGTCGCCGGCATGGAGCGCTATTTCCAGATCGCGCGCTGCTATCGCGACGAGGACTTCCGGGCCGACCGGCAGCCGGAGTTCACCCAGCTCGACATCGAGATGAGCTTCGTGGATCAGGACGACGTCATCGCGGTGGCCGAGGACGTCCTCACGGCGGTGTGGGGGCTGATCGGCTACCCGGTCGACGCCCCGTTCCCGCGGCTGACCTACGCCGAGGCCATGCGGCGCTACGGCTCGGACAAGCCCGACCTGCGTCTGGACCTCGAGCTCGTCGACTGCACCGACTACTTCACCGACACCCCGTTCCGGGTGTTCCGGGCCCCCTACGTCGGTGCGGTGGTCATGTCCGGGGGCGCCGGGCAGCCGCGCAAACAGCTCGACGCCTGGCAGGACTGGGCCCGCCAGCGCGGCGCCAAGGGCCTGGCTTACGTGTTGGTGGGCGCCGACGGTGAGCTGGGCGGTCCGGTGGCCAAGAACCTGTCCGAGGCCGAGCGGGCGGGGCTGGCCGCGCACGTGGGCGCCGAGCCCGGCGACGCCGTGTTCTTTGCCGCAGACGGGGCCACGGCGGCCCAGACGCTGCTCGGTGCGGCCCGCGTCGAGATCGGCCGCCGCGGCGGCCTGATCGACGAATCGCGGTGGTCCTTCGTCTGGGTCGTGGACTTCCCGCTGTTCGAGCCGAGCAGCGAGGCCGAGGCGGCCGGCGACGTCGCGGTCGGCTCGGGGGCGTGGACGGCCGTGCACCACGCGTTCACCTCGCCGAGCCCGGACTCCCTCGACAGCTTCGACACCGATCCCGGCTCGGCGCTCGCGTATGCCTACGACATCGCCTGCAACGGCAACGAGATCGGCGGCGGGTCGATCCGTATCCATCGCCGCGACGTGCAGGAACGGGTCTTCGCCGTCATGGGCCTCGACCAGGCCGAGGCGCGCAGCAAGTTCGGCTTTCTGCTCGAGGCGTTCGACTTCGGCGCGCCGCCGCACGGCGGTATCGCGTTCGGCTGGGACCGCATCTGCGCGCTGTTGTCCGGCACCGATTCGATCCGCGACGTCATCGCCTTCCCCAAGACCGGCGGCGGGTTCGACCCGCTCACCGGCGCCCCGGCGCCGATCACGGCGCAGCAGCGCAAGGAAGCCGGCGTCGACGCAGTTGCCGAGTCTGACGCTAACGAAGGTGATCGTGCGCCGTAGTTGTACGGCAGTGGCCCAGTCGCGGCTGCCCGAGTCCTGCCACTGCAGGTAGTAGACCGTAGAACATGCGTCCCGGCTCGGCTGGTTGGTGCGCTGGCGGCGCCCGGGTGAACGTCGGCGGCCGAGCCTGGCTCACCGCTCGGTTGTCCACCGGCACGACGCTGCCCGCGGCCACCAAAGGACCACTCGCGGTGCCTTCTAGGGTGGGCGGGTGACCCTGTTCGAGCCGCCGGAACCGGCGCCTGCCCACGAGCCGTTCGACGCGGGCGGGCCGCTGGCCGCGCGGATGCGCCCGCGCACCCTCGACGAGGTCGTGGGCCAGGCCCACCTGCTTGCCCCGGGCTCGCCCCTGCGGCGTCTGGTCGAGGGCGACGCCCCGATGTCGCTGATCCTGTACGGGCCGCCGGGCACCGGGAAGACCACCCTCGCGCTGATCGTCTCATCGGCGACCAACCGGCGGTTCGTGCAGATGTCGGCACTCAATGCCGGCGTCAAGGACGTCCGGGCGGTCATCGCCGAGGCCAAGCAGCACCTGGGCCTGTCCGGCCGGCAGACGGTGTTGTTCATAGACGAGATCCACCGGTTCTCCAAGACCCAGCAGGATTCCCTGCTCGGGGCGGTTGAGGCGCGCCACATCACGATGGTCGCGGCCACCACCGAGAACCCGTACTTCTCCGTCGTGGCGCCGTTGCTGTCACGCAGCCTGCTGCTGACCCTGCAACCGCTCGACGCCGCCGCCGTCGAGGAACTGGTGGACCGCGCCCTGACCGACGAGCGCGGCCTGGGTGGCGCGGTCGCCCTCGACGTCGACGCCCGCGCACACCTGCTGCGGATGTCTGACGGGGACGCCCGTCGAGCGCTCACCGCGATCGAGGCAGCGGCCGGCACCACGCTGGCCGAGGGCCGCACGGTGATCGACCTGGTGACCCTCGAGCAGGCAGTCGACAAGGCCGCGGTGCGCTACGACCGCGACGGCGACCAGCACTACGACGTCATCAGCGCGTTCATCAAGTCCATCCGCGGTTCGGACGTCGACGCGGCACTGCACTATCTGGCCCGGATGATCGAGGCCGGCGAGGACGCCCGTTACATCGCCCGGCGGCTGGTCGTGCACGCCAGCGAGGACATCGGGCTGGCCGACCCCACGGCGTTGCTCGCCGCGGCCGCCGCCGCCGAGGCGGTCCAGCTGATCGGCATGCCGGAGGCGCGGCTCACCCTGGCCCAAGCCACGATCCACCTGGCGCTGGCGCCCAAGTCCAATGCGGTGATCACCGCGATCGAGGCCGCGTTGGCCGACGTCCGCGCCGGCCTGGCCGGGGCCGTGCCGCCGCCGCTGCGCGACGCCAGCTACCAGGGCGCCGCCAAGCTCGGCCACGGGCAGCGCTACCGGTACCCGCATGACGCGGCCGAGGGAGTCCTCACGCAGCAGTACCCGCCCGATGAATTGGTCGGGCGAGACTACTACGCCCCGGCTGACCGGGGGGCCGAGCGCCAGCTGGCTGAGCGACTGGCCAAGCTGCGCGCAGCTGTCCGAGGCACCGCTGGGCGCGGGCCGCAAGGGCCTGTCGAAGCGCCAATCCCGGCCGAGTGACCCGGTAGGGTCGTCTAGTTCGATCTGCCCGTTCCCGTACGCAGTATGAGGAGGCTCCACTTGTCCGGAGGGGAGATTGCCGCGCTGGTCGCTGCGATCGCGTTCGTGCTGCTCGTCGTCCTGCTGGCGATCCCGCTGCTGAAGCTGGGCCGCACGCTCGACGAGGCGACCCTGGCGCTGCGCAAGACGCACGAGGGTGCGGCGCCGCTGCTGGCCGACGCGCAGGGCACGCTCGCGCAGGTCAACGCCCAGCTCGAGCAGGTCGAAGGGATCGCCAAGAACGTCAACTCGATGACCACGAACGTCGCTGCCCTGACCGCGATCGTGTCCAGCACGCTGGGCAGTCCGCTGATCAAGGCTGCGGCCTTCACGTACGGCGTCCGCAAGACGGTCGGCGATCGGCGCGACGCCGAGGCCGTCCGCACCGCTCGCCGCAAGCACCGCGCGTCGGGGAAAGGCAGGGCATGATGCGTCGGTTGTTCTGGCTGGCGATGGGCGTCACGATCGGCGCGCTGGCCGTGCGCAAGATGTCGAAGCTGGCTGAGAAGCTGACCCCGGGCGGGATAGCGAACTCGATCGCGAACAGTCTGGCCGACCTCGCCGAGTCGCTGCGTTACTTCGGCACGGATGTGCGCGAGGCGATGGCCGAGCGCGAGGCCGAGTTGCGCGAGAACACCGGCCTCGACGGCAGGGTGGGCAAAGTTCAGTAATGGAAACCGCTGACATCCGACGGCGTTTCCTCGGCCACTTCGAGGCTACCGGGCACACCGTCGTCCCCAGCGCGCCGCTGCCGTTCGACGACCCCAATCTGCTGTTCGTCAACGCCGGCATGGTGCAGTTCGTGCCCTACTTCATCGGCCAGCAGGCCCCGCCGTGGAAGCGCGCGACCAGTATCCAGAAGTGCATCCGCACGCAAGACATCGAGGAGGTCGGCAAGACCACCCGACACGGCACGTTCTTCCAGATGAACGGCAACTTCAGCTTCGGGGATTACTTCAAGCACGATGCGATCCGCTTCGCCTGGGACCTGTCGACCACGCCGGTCGCCGATGGCGGCTTCGGCCTGGACGGCGAGCGCGTCTGGGCGACGGTGTATCTCGACGACGACGAGGCCATCGACATCTGGCACCAGGTGATCGGCCTGCCGATGGATCGCATCGTGCGGCGCGGCAAGGCCGACAACTTCTGGTCGATGGGTATCCCGGGCCCGTGCGGACCGTGCAGCGAGCTGTACTACGACCGTGGGGCGGATTACGGCAAGGAGGGCGGTCCCGAGGTCGACGAGGACCGCTACATGGAGTTCTGGAACCTCGTGTTCATGCAGAACGTCCGCGGCGCGGGAACGACCAAAGAGGACTACCCGATCCTGGGCGAACTTCCCGCGAAGAACATCGACACCGGCATGGGCATGGAGCGGGTGGCCACGCTGCTCCAGGGCGTCGACAACCTGTACGAGATCGACCAGGTCCGCCCCGTGCTCGACCGGGCGGCCCAGCTGACCGGCAAGGTCTACGGCGCGCATTCCGGGCACGCGGCCAGCGAGACCCATCCCGACGACGTCGGGCTGCGAGTGATCGCCGACCACGTGCGCACCGCTCTCATGCTCATCGGCGACGGCGTCACCCCTGGAAACGAAGGGCGCGGCTACGTGCTGCGCCGCATCCTGCGCCGGGCCGTTCGGTCGATGCGGCTGCTCGGCTACGAGGATCCGGCGCTGCCGCAGCTGCTGCCGGTCTCCCGGGACGCCATGGCGCCGTCCTATCCCGAACTGGCCAGCGACTTCGAGCGGATCTCGACGTATGCCTACGCCGAGGAGGAGGCGTTCCGGCACACGTTGCGCTCCGGAACGACGATTCTGGACCTCGCCGTGTCCGAGACGAAGGCCGCGGGCGGCACGACCCTGGCGGGGGAGCGGGCCTTCCAGTTGCACGACACCTATGGCTTCCCGATCGAACTCACCCTCGAGATGGCGGGCGAGCACGGGATCGACGTCGACGAGGACGGCTTCCGCCGCCTGATGGCAGCCCAGCGTCGGCGCGGCAAGGCAGACGCGCAGCTGAAGAAGACCGGTCACGTCGACACCTCGGTGTGGCGCACGGTGCTGGAGTCCGGAGCCACGACTTTCACCGGCTACGCCGAGGTCGTCCGCGAGGCCCGGATCACCTCGATCCTCAGCGGCGACGGGCTGCTCGCCGGCGCGGTCGAGGGCGACGAGGTCGAGGTCGTTCTCGACGCAACCCCGTTCTACGCCGAAGGCGGTGGCCAGCAGCCGGACTGGGGGCGGTTGAGCGTCAACGCACCCGGGCGCGAGGCCGAACTGGAGGTGATCGACGTCCAGACGCCGCTGCCCGGACTGATCGCGCACACGGTGAAGGTGGTGCGCGGTGAGGTACGCCCCGGCGACGTCGCGCTGGCGCAGGTCGACGTCACCCGGCGCGCCGCTATCTCACGCAGCCATTCGGCCACCCACCTGCTGCATGCCGGCTTGCGCCGCAAGCTCGGTGACACCGCCGCCCAGGCGGGTTCGCTCAATGCGCCCGGCCGGTTGCGCTTCGACTTCACGACGCCATCGGCAGTACCTGCCGGGGTGCTCGGCGACCTCGAGGACGAGATCAACGACGTGCTGCTGCGCGATCTCGAGGTGCGCGCGTTCGTCACCGACCAGGAGGAGGCCCGTCGCCTCGGTGCCATCGCGATGTTCGGCGAGAAGTACGGCGACCAGGTCCGAGTTGTCGAGATCGGCGACTACTCCCGCGAATTGTGCGGCGGCACGCATGTCGCGCGCAGTTCCGTTATCGGGATGGTGAAACTGCTCGGTGAAGCGTCGATCGGGGCGGGGGTGCGTCGGGTCGACGCCCTGGTCGGCCTGGACGCTTTCCGGTTCCTGGCGCGCGAGCACGTCCTGGTCAATCAGCTTTCCAGCGAGTTCAAGGCCCAGCCGGAGGAGCTACCGGACCGGATCGCGGCGGTACTCGAACGGCTCAAGAGCGCCGAGCGTGAGTTGGACCGGCTGCGCGGTGCGGCCGTGTTGGCCAGCGCGGGATCTCTGGCCGCCGGCGTAGAGCAGGTCGGTGGCGTGCAGTTCGTTGCCGCCCAAGCCCCGCCCGGCGTGAGCGGCAACGACCTGCGCACGCTGGCCCTCGATGTCCGTGGCCGGCTGCGTCCGCGGGAGCCGGCCGTCGTCCTGCTCGCCTCGCCCGCAGAGAGCGGCGGCGTCGCGTTCGTCGCCTCGGTCAACGACGCCGGCCAGGCCGCCGGCTTGGCCGCCGGCGATATCGTCCGCGCGTTCGCGCCCGTGCTCGGCGCGCGTGGGGGCGGCAAAGCCGACCTGGCCCAGGGCGCCGGTGGTGACGCCGCCAACCTCCCTGCCGCCTTCGCCGCCACCAAGAAAGCAGTGGCCGAAACCGTCCAGCTGTGACCACGTCAGGGGTATGGATCGGGGTCGACATGGGGACCGTCCGCGTCGGGGTGGCCCGCAGCGATCCGCAGGGGATGCTGGCCACCCCGGTGGCCACCCTGGCGCGCGACCCGCGCGGCAATGAGGACATCGCCCAGATCGCGGCCCTGGTGCGCGAACTGGATGCAGTGGGCGTGGTCGTCGGGCTGCCCCGCACCCTGCGCGACCGGGAGGGTCCCTCGGCGATGCTGGCGCGCGCCTACGCGCAGACGCTGGCCGGTGCCATCAGCCCGATACCCGTGCAACACGTGGACGAGCGCCTGACCACGGTGAGTGCGCAGCGTAAGCTCGCCCAGAGCAACGTACGGGGACGGGCCAAACGCGGCCTCGTGGATCAGGTTGCCGCGGTCGAGCTCTTGCAGCACTGGCTGGACCTGCAGCCGTGAGCGCAGCCGAGCGAATTCCGGGGCAAGGCAACGATCCTCACGACGACGGATGGAGTCTGCAGGCGTGACGCAACGGGAGCGCGAGTCGCTGACCGGGCTCGACCCGCACAGCCTGCTGTTCGGGAATGACGACGAGACCGACGCCCTCGCCGCCACCGGGCACCCCTCAGGCCAGCACCCACTGGCCACCGGGGCCACGCGCCGGATGGACCGGCACGCGCACAAGCACCGCCGGCGCCGGC
>JALYVG010000043.1 GCA_030853345.1 Actinomycetota bacterium
CTTCATGATCGAGAGCGCGACCTGGTGGAAGGACGGCCCGGAAATCGAGACCGGCGAGCTGCGCACCGAGGACATCGGCACTGAGGTGTTCTTCCTGCCCGCCGCCGCCCACACCGAGAAGAACGGCAGCTTCACCAACACCCAGCGTTTGCTGCAATGGCACCACCGAGCCGTCGAACCGGCTGGTGATGCCCGCAGCGATCTGTGGTTCTACTTCCATCTCGGCCGGATCATCCGCCAGAAGCTGGCCGGCTCCACCGACCCGCGCGACCGTCCGCTGCTGGACCTGACGTGGGACTACCCGACCGAGGGTCCGCTGGCCGAACCGAGCGCCGAGGCCGTGCTCGCCGAGATCAGCGGGACGAAGTCCGACGGCAGCCCGCTCTCGGCCTACACCGAACTGAAGGATGACGGGAGCACCTCGTCCGGCTGCTGGATCTACTGCGGCGTGTACGCCGACGGCATCAACCAGGCCGCGCGGCGCAAGCCTGGCAGTGAACAGGACTGGGTCGCTGCCGAGTGGGCGTGGGCGTGGCCGGCGAACCGGCGCATGCTCTACAACCGGGCATCGGCCGACCCCGCCGGACGCCCGTGGAGTGAGCGCAAGGCCTACGTGTGGTGGGACGAGGAAGCCGGCACGTGGACCGGGCACGACGTCCCCGACTTCGAGGTGGACAAACGCCCGGACTACCAGCCGCCCGAGGGCGCCAAGGCCCAGGCCGCGCTCGCCGGCACCGACCCGTTCATCATGCAGGCCGACGGCAAGGCCTGGCTGTTTGCACCGACCGGACTGGTCGACGGCCCGCTGCCCACGCACTACGAGCCCCACGAATCGCCGTTCGAGAATGCTCTGTATGGCCAGCGCGCCAATCCGGTCCGCGAGCAGTACCCGCGCAAGGACAACCAGTACAACCCGGCGGGCAGCGATGTTTTCCCGTTCGTGTTAACCACTTACCGCCTCACCGAGCACCACACCGCCGGCGGGATGAGCCGATGGCTGCCGTACCTGTCCGAACTGCAGCCCGAGATGTTCTGCGAGATCAGCCCGGAACTCGCCCGGGAACAGGGGCTGGAGCATCTGGGCTGGGCGACGATCATCACGGCGCGGGCGGCCATTGAAGCGCGGGTCCTGGTGACCGACCGGATGACGCCGCTCACCGTGCAGGGCCGGACGCTGCACCAGGTGGGCCTGCCCTACCACTGGGGCTCCAACGGACTGGTGACCGGCGACGCGGCCAACGAGTTGATCTCGGTGGTGCTCGATCCCAATGTGCACATCCAGGAGTCCAAGGCCGCGACCTGCGACATCCAACCGGGCCGGCGACCCCGAGGCGCTGCGCTGCTCGCATACGTCGATGGATACCGACGCCGGGCCGAAGCCCACGGCAGCCAAGACCCCCGCCATCCGCCGAACTAGGTCGCGTGATCGTGGATGCGCACGTGCGGAGGGGGTTTAACCGCCAACAGCTAAGGGACGATGCCAGCTACCGGCGCGACTGGCATTACGATCAACGTTCCGACGAGGCGATGCAGACGGCCTGGGCCGGCCTGGCTAGTGTCTTCGAGACTGGCTGTTAGGTCCCGTGTGACACGGTGTGACACGGATCCTTTGGCGAAACGGAAGATTGCACCCGAGTTTCCAAGCACGACTCCAGACACCGGCGGCCCACTATTACAAAGCCAGAAATCACGTCTCGGGGCGGTAGCTCAGCTGGTTAGAGCAGGGGACTCATAATCCCTGGGTCGTCGGTTCGAGTCCGACCCGCCCCACAAGCTCAGTAAACATAAGGGCTCTAGCCTTGTCAACAGAGGTTCTTGATCCCGCACAACGGTATTACAGCCGAGTACACTCGGTGCATGTCGAAGGCAAGATCGACCCCGGTACGCGCCGCGGATGCGCTGTCCGGGCTGCTCCCCGACTGGCGGATCTCGTTGCGGGCTCGCGGCCGGTCGCTCGCCACGATCGCGTCCTACCTCTCGGTGGGGGAGTCGTTTACCGATTATTTGGCTGCCAACGGGATGCCAACCGATGCCGGGACGGTCGCTCGCGAGCACGTCGAGCAGTACCTCGCCGACATGCGTGACCGTGGGCTGTCGCCGGCCACCGTGGCCAAGCACTATCGCTCGCTGCAGCAGTTGTTCAAGTGGCTCACCGATGACGGCGAGATCACCCGCTCGCCGATGGAGCGGATGAGCCCACCCTCGGTCCCCGAGCAGCCGGTGCCGATCCTCGACGACGCCGCACTGTTGGCATTGCTGGCCACGTGCAAGGGCAACACGTTCGAGAATCGGCGCGACACCGCGATCATCCGGCTACTGCTCGACACCGGGATGCGGGCGGGTGAACTGTGCGGACTGAGCGTCGAGGACGTCGACTTCGAGCACCAGGTCGCGCTGGTGGTCGGCAAGGGCGGACGCAACCGGGCCTGCCCATTCGGGTCGAAGACCGCTGACTCGCTGCGCCGCTACCTGCGCTTCCGGAGCCAGCACGACGCCGCGGAGTCGCCGCCGTTCTGGCTCGGCAAGAAGGGACGCATGACCGACTCGGGAGTGCGCCAGATGCTGGAACGGCGCTGCGGAGACGCAGGGATTCCGCCCGTGCACCCGCATCAGTTCCGGCACACCTTCGCCCACGACTGGTTGGCTACCGGCGGCCAGGAGCACGACCTGATGCGGCTTGCCGGCTGGCGTTCCCGGGAGATGGTCGGGCGTTATGCCGCTTCTGCCGCGGACGGCCGGGCGCGCGACGCGCATCGACTCAAGGCCCGCGGGGATCGGCTCTGACATGGCAAATCGTCGAACCTGTATGACATACTCGACGTGACTGGGATACGGGTCGTGCGTTCCGGTCGTCGACACCAGATCGGAGTCGCACACATTGTGGCGGTGATGAACACGGTGGAGCCGATCCAGATCGGCGATCAGCTGTTGTTCGTCGGAGCCGATGACCGTGGCGTCGAACTGGAGATAATTGCCGTGCCGGACGACCGAAATCCTGAGACGCTGGCCGTTATTCACGCGATGCCGACCGAGTTCAGAAAGGGATAGGGCGATGGCGAGAAAGACGAAGACTGAGTACGTGATCGGACCCGACCTCGACCTGGACGAGGAAGAGTTCATCCTCAAGGATGGCCGCCGGCTGACCAATGAGCTCGCTGGGCAGATCGCCGACGAGACGTTGGCCGAGGTTCGTCGCCGCAACCTGATCCCGGGCGGCAAGTCCTTGTCCGGCGGCTCCGTGCATTCCCCGCGCGTGCAGTTTAGGGTGCCGGAGGAGTTGCGCACGCAGGCAGAGCAAGTTGCCGAGGACGAGGGCGTCAGCCTCTCTGCGTTGGCTCGGCACGCGCTCGAGGACTACGTGCGTTCGCGCGCCTCCTAACGCGCTGACCGTTGTCGCGCCTGCGCTGCCGCTCTGGACATGCGCAGCATGTGGGCCTGCATCAGTTGATCTGCGCGCTGTAAACGTTCCGGCGCCGACAGCGCGCCTTCCGGGTCGGCTTCGCGTTCGAACTTCGCGCGGAGCCCTCGCCTTGCCGGCTCGGTCGCTGCCGTCCGGTCGCTCGTGCGGCCCCACCGCTCGGCTGCGGCGATGCGTGCGATCAGTACACGATCGTCCCTGCGGCGCTGGCTCTCGCTGTGTTCCTCGTTCACGTTCGACTCCTCGCTGCGCGCAGCAAGTTGCTGCTGACGGAGCGCGCGTGGTCGCCATGACCGTCTATAGGGACAGGTGAAATTTCGAGGGCGTTAGTGCCACGTTCGGCGAAGAAATTTTGTCGGGCTGAACTGTTGCGGCCCCGACGCGGCGGTGTCTGCGTATGGATAGCGAGGGTTTACAGGCTGAGCAAGGGGTTGTTAACCCGTGCGCGTCAGGCGGTTAACCCGAGTCGTAGCGCGTAAATCTGAAGCAGGTTAGCGGCGCTCCGCCTGCTGCCGAACGTATGGACGCCGACCGAAGGCGTCGAGGACGCGATTGAGCGCACCGGTTAGGTCAGGGAGGTCGCGGTCGTAGAGGGTGCCCGTGTCCAGTTGGGCGGCGAGCTCGTCCAGCACGGCGACCCATTGCTGATGGCGTGGTGTTGAACTCGTCGCCGGCTGTTGAACCGGAACCTCGACGCGGCGCTCTACGATCTGGACCGCCGACCGTCCCGACGCTGCGGCGCGCGATTGCTCCCACGCTCGTTGCCGACATGACGCGGAGCACCACTTCGGGATTCGTCCCCGAGCTTTGATCTCGATCGAGCCGTCACACCACCCGCAGGTCGCGGCAGCGAGACGCCGGCGATCGGTCTCCGTGGGTCGGCGATGCAGCATGGCTTCTGGCACTCGAGGCCCTTGAGGGGCACTGGCCTCGGCCGCTTCGCGCGCACGTTGACGCTCGCGCGCCAGCCGCAGCGCTTTCTGTTGTCGGGCCGAATTCCGCACCATCAGCACCTCCGCCATTACGTCACGACGAATATAGCGCCGGAGTGCATGAGGTGTATCGGTTTGCGAT
>JALYVG010000126.1 GCA_030853345.1 Actinomycetota bacterium
CGAGGTGGCCGACCTCCTACTGCTCGTGCTCGCCGCCCGGCTCAACTGACAACTGCGGAGGAATGTATGCGTGCTGCTGTGATCACGGCCTTGACCGGGCCGGACGCCATCGAGATCCGGGACGTTCCCGAACCGGAGGCGGCGCCGGGCCGGGTGCGCATCGACGTCCACTACGCGGGGGTGGTGTTCCCCGACCTGCTGCAGACCCGCGGTGAGTACCAGGTGCGACCGGAGCTGCCGTTCTCGCCGGGCTGGGAGGTAGCGGGTGTGGTCCGCGAGGACGCGGCTGGTTTCCGCGCCGGCCAGCGGGTGGCGGCGATGCCCGTCACCGGCGGTTTCGCAGAGACCGTTGCCCTCGACACCGAGATGGTGTTCCCGCTGCCGGACTCGATGCCGCTGGACAAGGGCGCGGCGGTCCCGCTCAATTACCTGACCGCGGATTTCGCGCTGCACCGCCGCGCCCGACTGGTCCCGGGCGAGACGGTGTTGGTGCACGGCGCCGCCGGCGGTGTCGGCACGGCAGCCTGTCAGTTGGCCGTCGCAAACGGCGCTCGCGTCCTCGCGGTGGTGTCCAGCCGGGAGAAGGCCGAGATGGCTCGCGCGGCCGGCGCGCACGAGACCCTGTCGGTCGAGGGATTCCGCGACGAGGTCCGGAGTGTGACCGACGGGCGCGGAGTCGATGTCGTGATCGACCCGGTGGGTGGCGACCGGTTCACTGATTCACTGCGCTCGCTGGCCACCGAGGGTCGGGTGGTGGTGATCGGGTTCACCGGCCGGACCATCCCGACGGTGAAGGTGAATCGGCTGCTGCTGACGAACACGACGGTGATGGGCGCGGCGTCGGGGGAGTTTTGGCACACCAACCCCGGCTTCGTCGGTGGGCAGTGGCGCGGCCTGTTGCCGCTGATGGAGTCCGGCGTGATCGACCCGCCGATCGGTGCGGTCTATGGCCTCAGTGATGCGGGTGAGGCGCTACGTGCGATGGACGAGCGCCGTGCCGTAGGCAGGCTGCTCATCGCCGTCCGGGAGGCTTGAACCTTCTAACGCTCGACAGGCCAGGTTGGCCGGCGTTTCAGGTTGCAGTTCGGGTCCGGTAGAGGGCGGTGTTGGCGGTGTCGGGGAGGGTGTGGAGGCATTTGTCGGTGGTGCGCAGGCTGCTGTGGACGAGGCGTTCTTTGACGGTTTGGGATGTCGGCGCCGCCGCCGAAGAGCCAGGAGGCGGGGGCGTCGCGCAGGTCGTGGAAGCGCACGGTGTGAGCGAGCTGCGCGGCGGGGTGGCGGGGTCCAGATGTGGTGGCGAACCAGTTGCGGGGGATGTGGCCGTCGGTGTCGGTTTGGACGGTGCGGGTGCCGTGTGCGTAGGTGCTTCCTCGCCCCGCACGACGCGCCGACGACGGCAGCCGATCTCGTGTCGCGCCGCCCGCCCCCCGCGGTGACGGGCTCGGAGTGTGCTCGAGGCTCCTCTCGCACCTGGATCGCTACTCGATATGTGCGCCTCGCCGCTGTCACGTGACGATCGTTCAGCGGTCCTCTCATTTTCTGCCGGTTGCGATCAGCACCTCGAGAGGCATCATCAGGCCCGTGCTCGTTCGGAGCGGCGTCAATCGGGCGTGCACGTCCGCGCGGACCTGCCGGCGGGCCGCGTCGGGCAGGCTGCGGTAGGCGTGGGGTAGTTGCCCGGTGCCGGCCTCGATCGTGGCCCAGTAGTCATCAAGAGAGGTCAACCTGATTTCGCGCGTCATCGAACGGACGCCGACATCGCGGAAACCGGCGCTGCTGAACAACAGAGCCAGCCTGCTGGGGTCGGCCAGACGGAATGACATCTGCAGTACGTCGCGCTGGGCAGGCAGCACCGCGCAGAGCGCGTCCGCCAAGACTCCCCACAACGGTGCCCCCTCGGTGGTGGACAACACACACACTGCTGCGCGGCGGCCGTCGCTGAGCACCCGGCGAAACTCCCGCAGGCCCCGACCAGGATCTGAGAAGAACATCAACCCGAGCTGGCACATCACGGCATCGAAGGCGCCATCGCGAAACGGGAGCATCTCGCCATCCGCGACCACCAGCGGACACACCGAGACCGGCAGGCGCGCGCGGGCCGCCGTGAGCATGCCCACGGACACGTCCGTGCCAACCACCCGCCCAGCGGCGCCGACCGAAGAGATCGCGGCCAAGGCAGCCTCGCCGCTGCCGGTCGCGACATCCAACACGCTCCCACCCGGCGAGACCTCCGCAGCAGCGACAACCGCTGGTGCAAACAAGGCGGACCAGCGGCCGATGTAGCGGAAGTAGGCCGCCGCATTCACTGCCGTCTCGCCGGCTGGGCTGTGCCACCCGCGGCCCCAGCTCACCCGCTCGTCGGGCTCGTCCTGACCGGTCACCTACAGCATTCTTCATGCTCCGGCCATCCCGCCGCTGCCGCAGAGTTGGCTGCCGATCGGCCGTCCCGGCATGCCGACCAGGCAGCCCCAGGTCGACCATCTCATGTAGCCTCCCGAGCCGGCGCCATCATGGCGACGGCACTGACCCCAACACCCGACGATGCGCGGCGCAGCGACGTCCGAGCGCGAGCGGCGGATCCGCTACCGCACCCGTGCCGTACACCGATCGTCATCGGATACGACGGCACCGCGGGAGCTCAAGCGAGATCAAGGCCGAACTGTTTGAGTGCGGCTTCGATGATCCTGAGCGCTTTCGGTCCCATGCCGTGCAACTTCGCCAGCTCGGACCGAGGGACACCAGCGAGCTGGCTCAGGTTCGTGTATCCGGCGCTCCTCAGCGCGCGCGTGGCTGGGGCGCCGATCTTTGGGAGTGCATCAAGCGAGGAGGGCATGGCGTGAAGATACGACGGTGGACCGTCAACGGCGTGTATGCGACGACGGCGTAGTCGTCCCGCAAGGGATCCTCGACCGGCCACCGCAGGCACCGCCCTCAGTGGCGCCATCGCCGTGCCCGTCAGCTTCGCCGCGATCGCCATCGCCGCCGACGCTCCCGCGATCAAGCGCGTCTTCGCTACTCCGCCAGCCACCCCGCACGCCGTCACCATCGGTTGGTACACGATCACCGCCGCAGCCCTCGTCCTGACGCCCCCCAGTCTTCCGGCGCTAGGTCGGCCACGGATGTGGTGAAGGTCCAAAGGTGGCCGCCCACGTCTTCGACGCTGAACTGCCGCTCGCCGAACGGCTGGCCGCTCGGCCGCTGGTGGCTGACGCGCCGGCCGCCATCACGGGGCGGTGAAGGGCGTCGGCGTCCCGCCGCCGGCGACGAGGTTGACGTGGGTGAAAGAACTTTCGTTGCGCCGAATAACTCTTGTCACGTGGGTGGGCCGTCTTGCCAGCCAGCGTCCGGCGCGACGGCACCGATGTGATGCCGCCACGCTCGACCTGAACTTTAGTCTCGAACGACCCGGTTAGCCGCTATGACCTGCCAGACGGTGCGCGGATGCCAGCAACGCGCGGCTCTGGACCAGTTCCGAGATCACGGTCCCGTGGGACGGGTCGTGGCCCGCGGCAGCACGCGCAAGGGTCGCCTTGATCTGTGCAGCCAACGCGTCGCGGCGGTCGGCGAGCTTGGCCAACGTGCGTTGGATGTGGGCGAAATTGCGGTCCTGAGTGCTGGATCCGGACGCGAGCGCGTGGCTGTCGGCGATGAGCGTGTCGGTGCCGAAGAGGCCCACGCTGGAGTTGACCTGCTGGTAGGCGTAGGCCAGCAGCTGCGTGTCGCGTAACGCATCCGGTGCGTGGCGAAGCGTCTGGCTGATCACCCGTCCGTCGGTCGGGTAGTCGTCGTGCAGGCCGGTGAGGTAGAGCAGGGTCGGGCGAAGATCGGTCTCTTCGACCCATGTGCCGTGCGTGCTCGCATGCGGCACGGTGGCGGTGGAGTTCGGGTCGCGCGCCTGGTTGCCGTCGACCGGCTGCGGCCCGTCGACGCCGCGCCTTGCCACGCCGGGTCCGACGAGGGAGGACCACGTGATGTCGATGTTCGGGCTGTAGTAGCCGTGGTCGTAGGCGAACCCGCTGTTGATGCTGACGGGCAGGCCCGTGGTCGAGAAGAAGTAGTCGGGCTTCGGGAAGATCGAGTAGGTCGGCGTGCGCAGTGGGTCGGCGGTTTGCATGTGCAGGATCCGCTGCTCGAGCGCGCCGGCCTGGTAGTTGACGATCTTCTCGCCGTTGACGCCGGTGTAGGGGTCGTTGCCCGTCATCGCGGCGGTGTCACGTTCGAGTTGGCGGACGGTCGCATCGTTCGGGGCCGGCTGGCCGTGCGAGTAAATCGACGCGCCCTGCGGCTCGATGTCGAAGGTGGTCGCGCTGCTCGCGCTCCCGGCCAACAGGGCCTTGATGTTCGCCTGCAACTCACCCACCTGCCCAGCCGCGTACTGGCACGGGGTGGTGAGGCCATCGCAGCCGGTCGGGGTGGGGACGGTCGCGCGTCCGACGTTGGCACCGGCGAACTGATCGTTCTCCTCGGAGCTGATCATGAACTCGGTGTTCGCCGGGGTGATGCCGTCCTTCCGCAGGCGGTCGAAGAACTTCGCGAACGCCTCGTCGTAGTTGTGGGCATTGGTGACGTAGCAGGAGTCGCCAGGGCCAATCGGCTTGCCCGTGCCGGTCGCGGTGGCCGTCGTGCAGCCGCTGGTGCCTGCCTTGCGTTCGTGCAGATCGGAGATATAGCCGTACGTGACCGGGATCCCGCTCTCCTGCATGTCGGCGAGGTAGGCGAGCGACTGGGACGCGGTCGGGCTGAAGCCGGGGAAGCCCGGCGTGCCGGAGAAGGTGTTGATCATCGGGGTGCCGTCAATGTCGGTCAGGTTGCCTGACGCGTCAGTGACCGGGTAGCCGTTGTGCGAGAGCGACGGGGTACCGCCGCCGAGTTGCGGTGCGACGTAGCGCGCACCGAACAGGGCTTGGTAGCCGCTGTAGCCGCCCGGCTCGGTGGGCAGCTGGTCGGCCACCGCGCTCGGCGACGGCGACGTTTGCCCGAACTTCACAGCGTGGGCGTTCGCGCAGACTGTGTCCCGGTGCGCGCAGTGAACGGCGACGCCGATGTAGTCGGCGACCTCAGGGTCCTTGAACGAGGTGGGGTCGGCGTTGAGTTGGGCGACCTCGGGAGAGGAAGAGCCGAACACCGTGTTGAGGTCCAGCTTGGTGTTCTCCAGAACCATGTTCGCGGTCGAGAAGTCGCCGGTGGAGCAGCCGGCCCGGGTGAACGGGACCCACGGAGCGGGTGTCTGCCGGCCGGTCGCGCCGGGCGTGGCGGGCACGGTGGGCGAGTAGACCATCGTCGGCGTGGCGTCATGGCCCGCCGCCGGGCTGGCGGCGGTATCGACGACCGGGCTCGTCCAGTAGGCGAAGGACGTGGCTGGGTCGGTGGTGCCGGTGGGGTTGTACGTCTTGAACGAGTTGGTCAGCGGCTGGCCGTGCCGGTCGCCATAGAGGCCGGTGTATATCGTCAGGCTGTCGTCGGCGGTGTGCGCGATGAGCGGCGTGTGCGTGTTCGAGAGCACAGTTCCGTTCGACTTCAGGAAGTTGAGTAAGTGTGGCATCTGCTCGAGGTCGGACGGCACGTTCGGGTTGTCGCGCGAGAAGTGCACGTTGTCGAACACGATGCTGATGACATGGCGAACACCGTTGCCGAGATGGCAGCCGCCGTTCGACGGCGTCGGATGGGCCCCGGCCGCACTCGCTCCCGTGGTGGCGGCCAAGGCGCCGACCACCAGGGTTGCGCCACCGGTGACAGCGGCGATCCGACGAAGACGGGACGACGGCCTATCGTGCATTTCGGCTCCATTCGTGACATACGCGGGACAGCCATACGTTAGCCAGTCGAATCGGCGCGCGACACCCCCCGATTCTGAACGACGCACGAACAGCGGTCCGCGCCCATGTGAAGTGACGCCGGTTGCGTTGCCAGAGTTGTTCGATTTGTGGGAAACGACCGTCCATGGGACGGCCGCGGCCGGTGCCACGTCTGCGACCGTCAGAGGTACGTCGCAGGGTTATGCCGCCGCTGTGTAGCGTCGCGGATCGGCGGCCCCGTGTTCCGCTGATCGATCGCTAAGAGGACGCCCGCGTTCCTGTGTCGACGGCCTGAGATGCGGATCGAAGGATTGGCACGTTCGACCTGCCGAGCCGAACGTGCCAATCCTCGGCGGTTAGCGCATCCGGTCGCGTGCGGTGAACGCGACTGAGTCGTAGCTGCGGACTCGGATGGTCGCGAAGCCGTTTCGGTTGACGGTGACGGTCGGGCCTGAACAGCGGCCGGCCCTCATGGCGCCGTGGATGATGTCGCAGTAGGTACCGCGGGCTAGTCCGGTCTGGACGGTGACGGTCTTGGCGGAGGTTTCGTTGTTGGTGCTGAAGAATCCGCGATGGCCGCGGCTGAACGCGATGAGGTTCACGCCGTCGTCGTACCAGTTGCTGACGGGCGCGGTGCCGACGTAGTTGTGGAAGGCCACCATGTTTCGCACACCGGTGTAACGGTCGACGCATACCCACGTCGTGTTGTTGCAGACCGTGTTGGTGATCAGGCCGTTGGCGTCGGACGGTGGGGAGTCATCCGAGGTGACCCACGCGAAGCTGGCGTAGACCTGCGGCGTGCCGTGCGGCCAGGCCAGCATGAATTCGTTGGCGATGGTGTTGTTGGGGTCCTTGTAGTTGAGGGTGGATCCGTTGCGCTCGGTGTCGTGGTTCTCGATGAACACCAGTTCCTTCTTGCTGGGCAGCAGTCCGGAGTCCGCGCCGAAGATCTTCAAGTCGCCGATGTTGCCGTCGTTCGGTGGGCTGTTGTAGCTCTTGAAGGCACTCTGTATTTGGCTTGCGTAGTCGAAACCGAGCGGGTTACCGACGTTCAGGAACGCCCAGGGTGAGATGCGGCCCGGACTTCCCGTGCCGACCTCGAGCGCCAGGTAGGGACGAGCCCCGTCGACGGTGTTGCGCAACCGGGACTCGATCGCGGCCAGGTCTGTCTGCCCGATGTGCTTGGCAGCGTCCACCCGGAAGCCCGAGACCCCGTATCCCAGCAGCTTGTTCAGGTACGCGGCGAGCGTGTCGCGGACGTAGTTCGACTGGGTCCGTAGGTCGGCCAGCCCGACCAGTTCGCAGTTGAACACCTGCGTGTAGTCGTTGAAGTCCGCGATGCTGCCCTCACGGTCGGTGCTGCCGGTGGCCGGTGGGATCGGGCAGTCGGCCGGGTAGCTGTGGAAGTTGTTCGGTCCGTACAGGCCGGAGTAGCTGTACTTGGTGTAGGTCACACCGCCGTAGGAGAGGTTGCCTTGTCCAGTCATGTGGTTGATCACGGCGTCCGCGATCACCTTGACCCCAGCCTTGCGGCAGGTGGCGACCATCGATGTGAACTGCGTCTCGGTGCCCATCCGGCTGGTGAGGTTGTAGTCGACCGGCTGGTAGACCTCCCACCACGGGTGCAGGACAGTGTTGCTGCCGTTCCCGAGCGCTGTCCGCTTGAGGGAGTCCTGCGGTGGGGCTACCTGGACGCTGCCGTAGCCAGCTGGCCCGAGTACGTTCTTGCACTCGCTCGCGACGGAAGGCCAGTTCCACTCGAACAGGTTGGCTGAGACGTCGTGGGCTCGCAGGGCGTCAGTGGGATCGGCGGCCGCGGCAGTGGTGGGCGACGCCTGTGCGGGCCTGACGATGAGCGCCGTCAAGCCCCCGGTGAGGAGCAAGGCGGCGCCGATGGCGACTGCTCGCAACTGAAACCGTCGGCGGCGGCTGTGCGGATTGGGCGTGGATCGGCTCATGTGCGGTCCTCCTGGAGGGGGGTGGAGGTCCTCGCGCGGCGACCGCGCGAGCCGGAACGTTGCCGGTGCCACGCACCCTAGCTCTGTAGCGGCGCGCCCGTATGTAGTCCCCTGAGGACGGCACCCGCGGCGGCCCACGCTGCCGGCGACGCGGTCGACGGCTCGCCGAGGTGGCCGAGTGCCGTCCCCTGGGTGTTTCGGCTTGCCGACCGCGGTGATCGGGCTCGGGTGTACGAACTCGTGCTCGGTGAGGGCGCAGAGGCAGACGTGCTCCGCTACGTCGACGGCGCACTGCTGGTCGATCTGTGGGACGAGCTGGGGGCCGGAGGATCTACTCGTAGATCTCGCGCTGGACTCCGCACCTGGGCGACCAGCGCGAGCATCGCGGGGCCGACCTTCGCACCGCACGAGCTGGCCGGCCGCAAGGTAATCGCGTTTGTTCGATCGCGCCGCGGCTCGCGACTTCGTCGACGTCGACGCGTTGGCCCAACGGTTCACGGCAACCGAGCTGCGCGATCTGGCCCGTGACGTGGACGCCGGCTTCGACATCGCCGCGTTGCGCGCGTTCTTTCAGCACTGGATTGCCGAACTGAGTCTCGGCGAGCACTGATCCCAGCTCCGGGGTCGAAGTTTCTTCGACCAGAACGGTTCGGCATGATGGAAGGGCTTGAGGTTGCGATGGCAGAGGCATGGACTTCCATCAACGCATGACCTCTCGACATGGCACCATCCCCGAGGACCTCGGGCCGTCTCGAGCGGGCTACTGGCGGGC
>JALYVG010000075.1 GCA_030853345.1 Actinomycetota bacterium
GGTCGACGAACGTGCAGATGTCCTTCGCGACCGACCCGAAGACCTCGACCCGCTTGGGTGACGACAGCCAGTGCGCGACGTCGTCCACCTCGTGCGTGGCGATCAATTTCGGCATGAGAACCCCCGCCTTCAGGCAACACGGATGTGGGCCGGGAAACCGACGCTACTCAGCCCGACTTAGGAGAGCAATGCTTGAAACCTGTGGTTGGGGCCGGTCGCGCGTGCCTTCCCGATCGCCGAGTGTGCGACGCGAGCCGGTCTTGCAGGCATGACGGGCCGATCCCGACGTCCGCCGATGCGCTCGGCCACGGGCAGCGCCAAGTAGTCGAGTGAGACGTGGAACGCGACGCGACGCGAATCGCCCGGTGGCCAATCCTGAATAGTCACCCACGCTTGCGTGCGTATCAGCCAATCGAAACCCGCCTGCGGATCCATATCCATCAGGAACTCGGCGAGATCCCGCATGGCGCGTCCGTTGCCGCCCTGCGCGGCCTTCTCCCACCAACGTTGCGCTTCGGCCGGATTGACCTCCACCAGCCGTTCGCCGAGCTTGGTCATCGCGCGGGTGTCGCCGTGTTCGGCGGCCCGGCTGTGCCGCGCACATATGAACCTGTAAGAGCGTGGGCCAGCGGGGCTCACGCTCTGCAGGTTCAACGGCCGCCGCCCTGAGCCAGAACGCGCGGCCCCGAGGCATATCTCGCCCTGGGGCCGCGCGCTGCCCGTCGACGGTCTCGCTGGCCGCCGGCGTAGGCACCGTCAGGTATGCAGGCCGAAACCGTACGGGTAGAGCGGGTTGTAGTTGCGGTCACCGATGTTGATCGGCTCCTGGCCCACCGTGCGCGGCCACGTCACGGGCAGCTTGCCGATGTAGCGAGCGGCCCCGAACAGGTCGTCGGCCACGCCTTCACCCTCGCTGCCCGGGAGCCAGGCCGCCACCAACGCGTCAGTCTCGTTCAGCTGCTTCGGGTCGATCTGCAACGGACGGCCCGACACCACGACGACGATGCACTTGGCCGCCGCGGAGCAGACCTTGTCGACGGCTGCCTTATCGGCGGTCGAGAGCTGCATGTCCTTCACCGGGCGCGGCACGCCGTTGTCACCCGGGTCATAGGCCCACTGCGGACCGTTGACGTCGCCGAAGCCCTCCGCGTACGGGGTCTCACCGACCACCACGATGCCGGTCGCGCCGTGCGGGACGCGCGCCGCCGCGGTCGCGCTGTAGACGACCTTCGCGTGCCTCGCATGCTGCCGGATGCCCTGCAGGATCGTCGTGCCCGGGATGACGTTCGTGGATCCGCCCTGCCAGGTGAGTGTCCAGCCACCGGCCTGGTTGCCGATGTTGTCCGCGTTGCTGCCGGCGACGTAGATGGTGCCGCCGTTGCTGCGGATCGGCAGCGCGTGCTTCCGGTTGCGCAGCAGTACCTGCGACTCCTGCACGGCCTTGCGCGCCACCGCCCGGTGCGCGGCGTCCCCGACCTCGGGCAGGTGCGTCCGGTCGGTGTAGGGGTGCTCGAACAGCCCGAGCTCGAACTTCTTCGTCAGGATCCGGCAGACGGCGTCGTCGATCCGGGCCATGGAC
The DNA here is from genome assembly GCA_030853345.1 of Actinomycetota bacterium. GTDB lineage: Bacteria > Actinomycetota > Actinomycetes > Mycobacteriales > Jatrophihabitantaceae > QHCC01. Next base: position 1,580 of record JALYVG010000075.1, read on the forward strand.
ACCTGGCCGGTATTCACGGCGTCGATCAGCGCGGCCTCGAAGTCGGCGAAGTTGGACGGCTGCATGAACATGTCGATGCCGGCGTTGACACCCAGCACGACCCGCTGCTCGAAGGTCGTCCCCGCCCCAGGCTGGATGTGGTCGATCCCGTTGTAGTCGGAGATGACAAAGCCGTCGAAGCCCTCCTTGCCCTTGAGCCAGCCGGTGATCAGGTCGCGGTTGCCGTGCATGTTCGTGCGGACCGCGTCGCCCGGGAACTGGACGTCGGAGTACGACGGCATGACGGTGCCGACGTGGTGCCGCTGCACGGCAGGCACGTAGGGGGCGAGCGCGAGCCGGTCGAACGTCGCGCGGTCGACCAGATCGACGCCCTGGTCGATCGGGTAGTTGCCGGTGGTCTGGTCGTTGGAGCCGGTGCCGTAGGTCGTCAGGCCGTCGCCGGCGAAGTGCTTCGCCGTGGCGAGGACGCGGTCGTTGTCCTTGAGCTGCCCGGGCCGGCCCTGAAACCCGTCGATCGCGGTCTCCATCTGCTCGACGAGGGTCGGGTCCTCCCCGAACGACTCGTACGTGCGACCCCACCGGTCGTCACGCGCGACGCAGATGCACGGTGCGAAGGCCCACTGCGGACCGGTCGATCGGGTCTCGGAGGCGGCGACGTGCTCGACCGTGGCGACGAGCCGCGGGTCACGGGTGGCGCCGAGGCCGATGTTGTGTGGGAAGACGGTGGCGCCGTACATGTTGCCGTCGCCGTGGACCGTGTCGATGCCATACAGGATGGGGATGTGCAGGCGCGATTGCAGCGCCGCGTGCTGGTAGCGGTCGACCATGTCCGCCCAGGCTGTCGGCGTGTTGGGCGTCGGAACCGAGCCGCCGCCGGACAGCACACTGCCCAGGTTGTCGCTCGCGATGATCGACGGGTCGGCGTCGATCGACGCCCGCTCGGCCTGCGTCATCTGCCCGACCTTCTCGGCGAGCGTCATCCGCCCGAGCAGGTCGGCCACGCGCTGCGGGATCGGCAGCGCGGCGTTCTCGTAGGACTGGGTAGCGGCCTGTGCCGGCGCCGCCACAGCGACGGCCACGAGTGGCGACGCGACCAGGATGCCGACGGCCGCGGCCCGGGCCAGGGGTCTGATGGTGATCACGAACTGCCTCCTCGGGTGTAGAGACGGAGGTCGGCGACCGTCCACCACTGCGGGGCGGTGCCGATCTGGGTGATGCGTACGTAGCGGTCGGGCGCGCCGGGCAGGTCGACGGCGGTCAGCTGTCCCGCGCCCGCGCCGGTGACCGGTGCGGACCAGGTGCTGCCATCGGTGCTCGTCGACACGGCGTAGCTCCGTGGGTAGTCACCGCGGTCGGGGCCGGTGTCCAGCACGACCCGCCGGACGGCCCGGACCTGCCCGAGGTCGACGGTGAGCGACTGGCCAGGGGCTTGCGCCGTGCCTGAGGTCCACCGGGTGCTCGCCTCGGGGTCGACCGCGCGCGCCGGGTCCTGGTCCCCGTCGCC
>JALYVG010000080.1 GCA_030853345.1 Actinomycetota bacterium
GCCAGCAGTTCGAGTGACCGAGCCTGGGCAATGGTGGCCGCCCCCGGCATTGTCGGCGAGTTGGATCGCCGATCACCACGACGAGTTCGATTTGATGCACTTGCAGTTCGGCTTCGATGCCCTGGGCCCAACCGAGCTTGAGCGGGTCGTTGACGAACTGGACCGGCGGGGCAAGCCGTTAATCTATACAGTGCACGATCTGCGCAATCCGCATCACCTCTCCGACCGCGCACACAACGAGGCACTCGACGTCCTGCTCCGTCGGGCGGCATCGCTGATCACGTTGACCGAGGGCGCAGCTACGGTCATCAACCACCGCTGGGGCCGCCACGCCACCGTGCTTCCACACCCGCATGTTGTACCGATCGGCCACATTCGCCCCCGGCCTCGAAACACTGGTCGCTTCGTCATCGGAGTCCACGCCAAGAGCGTCCGCGCCAGCATGGACCCGTTGCCCGTGATCTATGCACTCGTCCAGGTTGTGCGCGAACTAGGTGATGCCGAGTTGCGCGTCAACGTTCACCATGACGTGTTTGATGACGACGGGGAACGACATGACCGTGACCTAGCCCGGTATCTGTCCGTCGCCTCACGCAGCGGCGACATCACGCTATCTGTGCATGACTGTTTCTCCGACGACGAGTTGTGGGACTACCTCGAGGCGCTGGACCTATCGGTCCTTCCCTACCGGTTCGGCACCCATTCCGGCTGGCTCGAGGCCTGCCACGATCTGGGCACAACCGTGCTCGCTCCCGACTGCGGTTTCTATCGCGAGCAACGCGAGTGCTTGAGCTACACGATGAACGAATCGGAGTTCGACGAGAACTCTGTGCGAACGGCGGTTCAGCGCGCTTACACAATTCGGCCAGTCTGGCAGGCGACCGCAGCGGGGCGCGTGGTGGAACGAGAGGCCATCGCCACGGCCCATCGTGAGATCTACCGCAAAGCGCTGAGCGCATGAGGGTCGCTGTGATCGGATCTTCGCGGTTTCCCATTCGCCAGCCGTTCGCCGGCGGCCTGGAAGCGCATACGTGGTCGCTGGTGCGCGGCTTGCGCGGACGTGGTCATGAAGTCACGATGTTCGCCGGCGACGGCGCCGATCCCTCACTCGGCGCCGAGGTCATGCGGCCCCACTGGCCGCGGCTGAGCGCCGCCGCTCGCCGCGATGTCAGCATGCCTGACCATGCGTCGATGGAAGACCATCACGCCTACCTGCAACTGATCCTGGAGTTGTCGACCCGGAGGTCCGGCGATTTCGACGTCGTGCACAACAACTGCCTGCACCATCTGCCGTTGGCGTTGGCCTCCTTACTACCTATCCCAATGATCATGACGCTGCATACGCCGCCCACTCCCTGGCTGGAATCAGCCATCCAGGCCGGACCGTGTCCGGCGACGTTCGTCGCGGTCAGTGCTCATACGGCCAAAGCCTGGGGGCACGTCCTCCGCGCTGGTGTCATCTACAACGGCGTTGACCTCAACACCTGGTCGCCTGGCCCAGGGGGCCAAGAGTACGTGTGGAGCGGACGTTTTACAGCGGAGAAGGGCGCCGACCTCGCGATCGACGCCTGCCGCCTCGCCGGCGTGGGCCTGCGCCTTATCGGCCCGGTAAGCGATCGCGATCACTTCGCCGAACAGATCGTTCCTCGGCTCGGCGGCAACATCCGCTACCTCGGCCACCTCGACCACGTGGACATGGTGAACGTGCTAGGCCGATCGGCCGCGGCACTCGTCACGCCGCGGTGGGACGAACCCTATGGACTTGTCGCGGCCGAGGCTCTCGCCTGCGGCACTCCGGTGATCGCGTTCGACCGTGGCGGCCTGAGCGAGGTGATCGACCCGTCATGCGGGATTCTGGTCACGCCAGGAGACGTGCCCGCTCTGTCGCGTGCCGCGCTCGCAGCGCCCGGGCTCTCGCGCGCCGCGGCCCGGTGCAGGGCCGAGTCGGCATGCTCACAGGAGCGGATGGTCGATGAGTACGTCGAGCTTTATCACCGGGCTAGCGATGCGGCCGCAGCATGATCGGCTACTACATCCACCACGTCGGACGAGGACACGTCGGACACTTCCGCTCGATCGCCGCTCATCTCGAGGAGCCCGTCACCGGGTTGTCGTCGCTGCCACGTCCCCCGTCATGGACCGGTGGGTGGCTTCAGCTTCCGCGCGACGACGAGTCGTTAGGCCCCATGGATCCGACCGCGTACGGCTCGTTCCACTGGGCGCCGCTGCGCGACGATGGCATGCGCAACCGCATGGCGGCCGTCGCTAACTGGGTCAATGCCGCGCAGCCATCCGTCGTGGTCGTCGATGTGTCCGTGGAGATCGCCACCTTCACGCGTCTCATGGGCGTCCCGGTCGTCGTTATGGCGCTTCCAGGCGATAGAGCTGACCACGCGCACCAGCTCGCCCATCAACTGGCGACGCGGATCATCGCGCCCTGGCCCGCTGCGTTCGGCCAGTTGGATTCCTCCATCGAGACCTGGCGTGACCGGACCGTGCATGTGGGCGGGCTCTCGAGCCTGGCTGGTCGGCCGCGCACCGAGCGGCGAATCGGACCGACCAAGCGCGCGGTCATAGTGGACGGAGCGGGCGGTGCGCGAGTGACAGATCTTCAGGTAGCTAGGGCTGCACGGGCGACCCCCGGGTGGGAGTGGCAACGAATCGGCCCGGGTGCTTGGTGTGAGGATCCATGGCCGGTGCTCTGCGAGGCCGATGTCGTCGTCACCCATGCCGGGTTGGGGGCCATAGCCGACGTGGCTGAAGCTCGCCGGCCCGCCGTCATCGTTCCGCAGTCGCGGCCCTACCAGGAGCAGATGCGAACGGCTGAAGCGCTCGGCGCGCAAGGCTTGGCCGTCTCGATACCCGGGTGGCCAGAGGCCAGCGACTGGCCAGGTTTGCTCGATGCTGCCCAACGCCGCGGCGGTCGTGGGTGGGCGCGGTGGACGGTCGGTGGTGCCCAGCGCGCCGGGTCGGCGATCATGGCTGCGGCCCGAGGCGCCCAGGTAGCCGCGGGCGTATGACCCGAACGGCGATCATCACCCCCGTGGCCGGCCGGCACCATCATTTGCGCATGCAGCGCGCAGGATTGATCGATGGAACGCGTCGGCCCGATCTACATGTCATCGTGGCCATGGGCGACCCGGACGTAGGACATGAGATCGACGGCCCACTGCCCACAATCATCCAGCACATCGACAGCAATGCTGAGGCGCTCCCGCTCGCCGAAGCCCGCAATATCGGGGCGTCTGCCGCTCTCGACGCCGGCGCCGACATCCTTGTTTTCCTCGATGTGGACTGCATACCGGGCAAGAACCTGCTGTGCCGGTACGTCCACTGCGCGGCAGCACCCGACTGCGAAGCGCTCCTCAGCGGACCGGTCGCATACCTGCCACCGCCTCCGGGCGGCGGCTACCGACTGGCCGACCTTCCCTACGGCGCTCGCGGCCATCCCGCGCGTCCCGTCCCACACGAGGGCGAGATACTCACGGACGGTGATCACCGGCTGTTCTGGTCACTCTCGTTCGCGCTGCAAGGCCACACTTGGTCGACCATCGGCGGCTTCGACGAGCAATACCTGGGCTACGGAGGCGAGGACACCGACTTCGGTCAGCGGGCGGCTGCCAATGGCGTGCCGATGCACTGGGTCGGCGGCGCCTGGGCATACCACCAGTTCCATCCCACTACGGACCCGCCTACCCAACACCTCCCCGACATCTTGCGCAACGCCACTACGTTCCGACGGACGTGGGGTTGGTGGCCCATGTCGGGCTGGTTACGCGACTTCGAGCAGATGGGGCTCGCTGTCTACGACGCCCCGACCGACGCGTGGTCGCAAGCCGGACCGTAGCACCACCGGCTGATCTGTCCCGCGAACTAAACGTTTTAGGTTCGGCGCTACTCGTGGCGGTACAACAGCGGCGCTGGGCGACCGGCGACGATCGCGGACCTGATCGGCGATCCCGAGTAGATCTCCCTGCCGATCAGGTCGCCCCGCATCGGGGCACGGCCGACGGCGGGGATGAGCACCACACGATCGCGGTAGTGGTCACTTAGCCGTGCGATCGAGTTGGAGTGCCCATTCGTTGACAACATGATCGGCAAACACAGAGATGGTCTGTTTCGGTTGCGGCCCCACGACGCTACCCCAGAACAAGATCAACTTGACCAGAGAGGAGCCGTTAGTCGGACAGTCCCCCGGCCGGTCGCCGGTGGCCCGGTGTGCGTCCGCATTGTCGGGCGCGGCGACCGCGGGCGGACTGCATTCGTGCCTCGTATCGAGCACGACCCGGTGTAGGGATCGCCGTCTTCAGCTCCAGGTGTGCTCGAATGTCGACGGCTGACGCTGGGGGCGGTGTGCTAGGCATCCTTGAACAGCCGGTCTCGACTACGGCGCCGACGTCGAAACGGGCGCCCCTTCGAACTCTTCAGTAGAATGGACACTTCGGCCGCCTCATCGGATCAGGGCTGGTGTCGCTGCCGGCTGGATCAGCAACCCTGGTCGCCTCACCGTGGCAGCCTGCATGATGCAGTCTTCGCCATCGAGGCCGCCGGGCAAGCGGACCGTGTGTGTTAGTCCGTGGCGGGTACAAGGCGGCCGCGGTTGCCGGACTGCCGGCAATGTCGATTGATCCAGGGAGCTGCTCATGGCCGAGGTGCCTAAGCGAATGCGAGTCACCGGAACGGCGCGCAGCACGCTGGGGGCAGATCTGCGCACACGATACGAGACCGGCGCCAGCATCCGCGATCTGATGCTGACCTACGGGCGATCGTACGGGTTTATCCACCAGATGCTGACCGAATCGGGCACAGTACTGCGCCAGCGTGGCGGGCTCCAGCCCCGCCGCTCGGGCCGGTAGAACAACCACCTGCCATCCGTGCGTCGGCGTGCAGTTCATCGGCCGGAGTCGATCGCCGCGGGCTGCCGTCACCGCGGGCGGCCTCGGTCGAGGACGCCGAGGTGTCAGACCGGTTCGACGTCACGGGCTGTGTCGCTGCACCGAGGTGACGTGCGGCGCGGCTGTGCCACGTTGACGGTGAGCCCTCCGGCGACCGGGGCCTGTACTGCCGCGGACCGCGACAGCTCTTCGACGACACCATATCGACGAGCAGGTCGGCGCAGATCTGGTGTCGAGCTATTCGTCCTGCCCGGTGACGCAGGCGAGCTTCCCGGTGTGCATGAACTCGTCCGAGGCGTAGAACCGGTGGGATCGCCGGGTTCTGTTGACTCCCTATTAAATGCCCGCACGCGGGTTGTCTTGCCGGACGCCGTCGTAAGCTGCCTTGCGCGCATATCGAGGCGCCACCGGTCCCGGCTACTTCCTAGCGAGGGCGCGCCGATCGGCGAGGGTTCGCTGGCTCGCGTCCTTCTCGCCACTTCCTGCTCACGCACACGACGGGCGAACCCGGCTCGCGCGGCGATGCCCCGCATGCCGTTAGTCGACGCTTTGCTAGCCGACAGTCAGAGTTCCGTGCATCTGCCCATGGAAGTTGCAGTGGAACTTGTACGTGCCAGGAGTGGTCGGCGCGGTGAGTGTCGCTGTGGACGAGGCGGGGACATTGACGTTGAAGGCACCGCCGGTCTCGGATGTGACCGTGTGCGCTTCGCCGTCTTCATTGTGGATGGTGATCTTCTGACCGGGGCTGACGTGGGACGGCACCGTGAAAGCGAAATTCTTGATGTGGATGGTCGCGTCATTCGCGACACCGGAACTTCCCGATGATGCTGACGGGTCCGTTCCCGACATCGCGGTGGTGCTCGTCCCGTGCTGGGCGGGGAGGTTGCTCGAGGTCGTCTTGCTGCTCGAGCTGCACGCGGTGAGCAGCCCTAAGAGGAGCAACAGCGACCCGATGAGCGTAGTGCGTTTCATGATGTGTTCTCCGTTCATTCATCCGCGGGCGGCGAGGCTCGCGTGTTGACAGCGGTTGGGTTGTCTGGTGTATGCGGCGATCGGGCTGCGCACGGGGCGAGTGGCCGCGTTCGCGACTGCGAAGCCCAACAGCACCAGGAGCGGGCCGCTGTTGGGGTCGGTGGCCTGTCCGGTGTAGAGACCACCGAGGTTCTGGGCAGCGACCCAGAACACGAGAGCGAGGAGGACGCCGGCGATGGTCGCTGCGCGACGCGCGAACCCGGAGTACAGACCCGCCAATCCGATTGCGGTCATCGCGAGGACGAGGGCGATCAGCAGCGCAGGGCCGCCGGCCGCGACCAGGTGGCTTGCTGTGCGGTCAGTCGCAGCGAGCCACGCAGGGGCTCCGTCCGCGTTGGCGGCAAGTTGGGTGGCGAGGTCATGGGAGCCGCGTCGGGCTGGAAGTGACTGGAGCACGGCCCCTCCGACCCAGATGACCGCCCACGCCTGTGGGAGCCAACTGGCTGGAGACGTGTTGACTGCCTGGTTTGCAGGGCGTGCGCGCGGCCATGCCGCTGCGGCGAGCAGGGTGTACAAGATGACCGCGCCGGGCGCTCCGGTGATGATGCTCGCGTGTGCGTTTGCCAGGCCGCCAAGCCCCTCACCGAACCACCAAACCGAGCCCCCCCAGACGATCGAGATTGCCAGAGCAAGACGCAGCGTGCGGGGTATCAGCAGCCCTACCCCGATCAAGATCTGGACGGCTGCAAAGACCGCATTGAGCAACGCCGGATCAGTGCGGATGACACCGGCAAAGAAGTGCACGGGTGCCGAGATCCACGACGGTTGACCGTCGGCGGTCGGCGCGAGGATCTGGTCGGCGAAGCCGCGACCGAACATGAACGGCTGCAACTGCAGCAGCCCGTCGAGCAGCCACAGGAGGCCGAGCACGCGCTGGATGAGCCGTCTCGATGCATGCACGCTGGTCGCTCCCTTCATGGTCGCTCGAGATGGTGGATTCGGTCAGTCGACAGGTTGTTGGGCTCAGCCGTTCGTCCAGCAGCCCAAGATGTCGGAGGCGATCTCATACGCGAAGTCCGCGCGCTTCTGCGACTGGCTGCCGAACACTGCGGGCAGGTGGCTGGCGTCCACCTCGAGCACGTGGCTGTCCTTGCGCAGGACGACCTTGCCGTCGGGCGTGCCGTATGCGCCCTCAGCGAGCCCGGCGACGTCCGCGGTGCTACCGAGTCCGCGCCGTAGATCGGTGAAGTAGGTAGTGGTCGCGGCCGAGTCGGTGAGGTCTTTGACAGAGACGATGAACGGTCCCATCGGCAATGTGTAGGTGCAGACGTAGAGGTGGTCGGCGAACGTCGACGTTGCGCCCGGCGCCGTCGTGAGCATGGCGACCTTGGTGACGTCGGCGCGGATCTCAGTGCTACACACCATCAGCGCCGAGGCTGACGGCTTGGCGAGCGATACACCGGGTGCGGTCGTCGCCGCGTCCATGATCGATCCGTCCGGCATCGTCATTCCCGGGGCCATCGGTGCGGCGGGCCTGACGCCTGCGCCCGACGACGTCGTGGCGCGGTGCGAGCTCGCACATCCAGCGAGCACCACGCTCACGAACAACGCGAGTGCAACTATCACATTGCGTTTGCTATTCATGATCATCCTGTCCGTTGCGCTACACGTTGTGCGAGGAGACCAGCGAGGCGTACGCGACGATGTTGTCCTCGTAGCTTCTGGCCGTAGGGTCGAACTTGCCGCCGCAGGTAATCAGGCGAAGCGCAGCATGATCGGTGTTGCCGTACACGTCCATGGTGGGAAAGCGGCTCTTGCGGTACTCGACGACGCGTTCGATCTCGAAGACCGCCACGGTGTGATCGGCGCGAGTGATCGACACGATGTCGCGCTGCCGCAGTGCGCCGAGTTTGAAGAACACACCAGGCCCGTATCGGGCAGAGTCGATGTGACCCAGAATGATCGACGGCCCGAGTTGGCCCGGCGACGGAGAGTACATGTACCAACCCGCGTAGGACATCGGACCCAACGGTGGAACCTGCACCGTCTTGTCGGCGTTCAAGCCAAGCGGTTTGATCAATGACGTCACGTTGATAGCGGGGATGTCCAGGCGAACCGGCGACGCGGCTGGCAAGACGGGACCCCGGACTCCGGCCGCAGGTGTTGACGCGGAGCCCGAACTGGCGTTCGGGACGACGTTTACGGGGACCGCAGCCGAGGCAGCCGGCTGCGGTGCATGCCGCTGGCCACGCAGGCCGATGACGAGTGCAACCGCGGCCGCGATGACGAGAACCACACCTACCGCGGCCGCGACATTGCGCCTGCGGTAGGTGTGGTTGCTCATCCCAGTGATTTCGAGTAAGACCCGAAGTCAGCTCTGACGGGCGAATCGACGGCTGAGGGCGAACGCTCCGCCCGCGGCGACGACCATGGCCCCGCCGATGGCGAGGATGCCCTCATCCTGAAGGCCGGCAGTGCTGCCGCCGCCCGTGGACGGCGCGCCGCCCGGAATCTGGGTCATCTGCGACGAGAGCAGCGTTCCGCATAGCGCCGGCGAAGTCGCCGCGAGTGGCAGCGCCGGAACGAGATCGCTCTTCTCACCCTGAGCAGTCTTGCTCAACGTCGCCGGGTCGAGCCCGTGGACCACGACAACCGCGGTTCCAGCGGTCAACGACGACACGGTGGCTGCGTCGAGGGTGATCGTGCGGCTGTAGTCCGTGCTCGCGCCGCTCGGCGCGACGGTGAGCGTCGTGCCAGCCTTCGGGCTCGTATCACCACTGGTCGAGAGCGTGGTACCGATCGGGCCGTATGCAGGCGCCCCGTCGGTCGTGCTGATCACGCCGTCCTTGTTCGTATCGGCCGCTGTCGTCGGGCACTGGCCCTTGCCATTGATGTGGATGTGCTGCACATGCGGGTAAGGCTTGCCGCCGAAGGTCGCAGCCAGGCCGCTGAAGTGTTCGGTGATTGTTGCCTGATTGCCATTGAGCTGCAGCGAGAGCGAGCCCGAGCCGGACGCATGGTTCAGGGCGGCGAGGTTTGCCTGGTAGCTCGTCGGGGCAGCGGCCGCACCGGCGCTGGCCGCCGGGAGTGCGAGGGCGAAGCCGGCTGCGCCCAGCGCGGCAACAGGCATCGCAATCTTCAGGTACTTCTTGTTCATAGCACAGGTCCCTTTCGATCGGCCTGGGCGATTCCCAGACATCGCGTTACTACAAGCTCATTCGCGGAATTCGGGCTATCGGTTCCGTTTTCACCAAGACGCCCGACAATCTCTTGGATCTGAGATGTCGGGCGGAGCGGGCGTCGAAAGCACCGGCGCGGGGTTGGGCGGTGGGACCGCCCCATGGGCAAGGGGTGGCGCCAAGTCCACGCCGACGACTGTGGAGCCCTGGTCGACGTAAATGTGGTGCGCCCAGTAGACGCCGCTTGGGTGCAACTCGTACCCGTGGCTCAGCTGCACGACACAGTCGACAACGCCGCCCGGGTAGGCGGCCCAGCGCAGCTTCCACGCGCCATGTTCGCGGTCGCGCCGCTGACGATCGTCCCGGAGCCCTCGGTGTAGTCGCCGGGATCTAACCCACCTGCTTTTGAACTCGCCGGCGCACCACGCTGAACGGGATCAACCTGCCGCCCAAGACGTCGCCGGACCAACGGCTTCGAGCAGCGATTGTCGACGACGAGAGTCCTCGCAAATCGAGCTGCTCTGGCTGAAAGTGACAATCCCACGCTCACCAGCGTCAGTCGTCTTGCCTCAGGCGTCGGTCGGTGCCTCGTCCGTCGTCTGTCCCTGCCTAGCTGAATCGGGTTGGTTCCGGACAGCGTGATCGGGTCGGTGAGACGACGGGCGGGGCCGCCCGTGAGGAGATGATGCTTGCCCGCGTTGCGCGGGCTGGCGTGC
>JALYVG010000093.1 GCA_030853345.1 Actinomycetota bacterium
TGACAAATGATCAAGGGCCCCAGTGCCGGAGCACTGGAGCCCTTGTATTTACTGCCTTGCGTTGTAGCGGGGGCAGGATTTGAACCTGCGACCTCTGGGTTATGAGCCCAGCGAGCTACCGAGCTGCTCCACCCCGCGCCGGTACAGCCCAGCCTACCGGGCGGGCGAGCCGGACTCCAAACCGCCCTACTTCGTCTTGCTCGGCGGCGAGCTGGGCGACCCTGAACCCGAGCCGGCAGCCGGGTACTTGGCGAGGTAGGCCTGCAGAAGCGTCTGCACCTTCTTCTGCGCGGCGCCGATGACCGCGAAGTCACCGCTCTTGAACGCGGTGTCCAGTTCGGCGAACGCCGCGTTCAGGTTCGCCAATGCGACTGCCTGGGTCACCGGAGCACCCGGCGACGGGGAACCCGAGTTGGACGGGCCACTCGACGGCGGAGAGGTGGGAACCTGGGTGCCTCCCCCGGCCGGAGTGGTCGCACCGAGTTCCTTCAAAGTCTGCCCGGGAGTGTGTCCCGGTTGCAGGTCGCTCAGCGCACGGTCGAGGGTCGCCGCATAGCCGATCCGGTCGCCGTAGGTGACCAAGATGCGCTGAAGGGTGGGATAGGACGACTGCACGTAGAGCGGCTCCACATAGAGGAACGAATCACCGAGCGGCAAGGTCAGCAGGTTGCCGTGAATGATGCGCGATTGCCCGGTGTCGAGCAGAGTGATGTCCTCTGAAATCTGCGACTGGGTCTTGAAGACGTTGGCGATCTGCTGGGGACCCTGGATCGCCGACTTGTTCGGCACCTTCAGCACGGTCATCTTCCCGTAGTCCGGACCGGCGTCACTGTTCACCGAGATGTAGGCCGCGAGGTTGGGGGAGTTGTTCACCGTCATCGGAGTGGTGAGCTGGAAGTGCGCGGTCGAACTCGCGCCCAACGGGGAATTGGCCAGCACGTAGTAGGGCGGCTGGTCGCCCGCGTTCGCGAACGGGTCCGCCGGGACCGTCCACTTGTCTGCCACGTTATAGAACCGCACCGGGTCGTCGACGTGGTACTGCTCGAGCAGCGAGCGCTGGACGTCGAACAGATCCTGCGGGTAGCGCACGTGGGCACGTACGTCGGGGGGCATCTCCGAACCCGGCTTGATCAAACCCGGGAAGGCCTTCATCCAGGTCTTCAGGACCGGGTCGTTGTTGTCCCACTGGTAGAGGCGGGCGGTGCCGTCGTAGGCGTCAACCACGGCTTTCACCGAGTTGCGGATGTAGTTGATCTGCTTGTTGGGTTGGTTCTTCGTGATCGAGGTGCCCGTGAGATCGGACAGGGAACGCCGCTCGGAGTACGGATAGTTGGCCATCGTCGTGTACGCGTCGACGATCCACACGATGCGGCCGTTGACCACCGCGGGATACGGGTCAGCATCGGCGGTGAGGAAGGGCGCGATCTTCTCCACCCGCTTCTTGGGGTCCCGATTGAAGATCAGTTTCGCGCCGCTTGAGCTCACCGCATTGTTGAGCAGGAAGTTCGTCTGTTTGAAGTGCACAGCGAACGCAAGGCGGTTGACCAGGCTGCCCAGGGAGACGCCACCCTTGCCCTCGTAGGTCGTGCGCGAGTCGGCGCCGTCGTACTCGCGCTGCGAACCCTTGGCTCCGACGATCGAGTAATCGTTCATCAACTCGCCGTAGTACACCTGCGGAGTGCTGAGGTTCAGCGGGCCCACCGGCGGGATGTCGCCCTCGGTGTAGTCCTGCGTCTTGCCGTTGGTGACATCCTTGTCGGCCTCGGCGGCCACGAACCCGTAGCCGTGGGTGTAGAACGTGTGCGAGTTGATCCAGTTTCCCTGCGACCCCTTCAGGTTCGACGGCACGAGTTCACGCACGCCCACGACGTAGTCGTGCTGCACGCCGTCGGTCGTCTTGTAGCGGTCCATGTCGAGGTTGGCGGCGAACCCGTACGGCGCCCGGATCCGCTGCGCGTTCGTGACGGTGGGCGAGACCACGTTGGGGTCGAGGATGCGGATGTTGTCGACGGTGGTGTCGGTGGGTGTGATGGCCTTCTCGTCCGGGCTCGCCGTCGCCGGGTAGTCGTGGTAGGTGACGGTGCCGGCCGGGGTCTTGGGGGTGTTGGTGACTATGCCGTAGGCCTCACGCGTAGCCCGGATGTTGCGCCCGATGTATTGCGCCTCTTTGGTGCTGGCGTTCGGCTTGACCGTCACTTGCTGCACGATCGCCGGGTAGATGCCGCTGATCAGGATGCTGAGAATAAGCAGCACAGCAAAGCCGATTCCGGGCAGCATCGCGCTACGTAGCCACATGCTGGCGATCAGACCCAGGGCAATCAGGATCGCGATCGAGAACAGGATCGTCTTGGCCTGCAGCGATGCGTGCACGTCGGTGTAGGACGCACCGGTGAACTTGCTGCGGGAGGAGAACACCAGCCCGTAGCGGTCGAGCCAGTAGGCGACGGACTTGAGCGAGACGAACACGAAGCCGAGGACGGTCAGATGCCGCCGCGCCGAAAGGGTGATCTTCGGGCCCGGGGTCTGCAACCGGATCGCGCCGGACAAGTAGTGCACGCCCACCGAGAGGATGATCGCGAACAGGATTGCGGTGAAGCCGAAGCCGAGCATCAGCCGGTAAGCGGGATAGTCCCAGGCGAAGAACTTGATGTCGCGGCCGAACTGCGCGTCGCGGACACCGAAACTGGTCCCGTGCAGCCAGAGCTGCCAGGTCTGCCAACGTCCTTGCGCCGACAGCCCCGCCGCGAACAGCGCGATGACCATGACGACGACAAGCACCAACTTCTTGCGCGGCTCGACCATCACTCGATAGCGCTCGAGATTCTGCTGCTCGGCCGACATAGGCCGAAACGGTGGGCGCAACAGGTACGCGATGACGAGGTTCACGCCGATGATCAGCGCCATGGTGACGCCGAAGATCAGGAACAGGATGACCTTGGTCCACAGCACGGTCCGGTAGACGCCCTTGTAGCCGACCTCGCCGAACCACAGCCAGTTGATGTAGATGCCGGTGAGCGACGTGAACCCGATCAGCAGTGCGATCAGGATGCCCACGACCGACAGCGCGATCTTCCACCGTCGAGAAAGGGCCAGGCTCGGAATCGGCGGCCGCATGGCCACGGGCAGCTCCTTGACGCAGGTTTGGTCAACTGTGGGCACAACGTACCGGCCCAGCGCCGGGTTCCGGCCGGGCGGGCGCCGGCGTACGGCACGATGGGTCCGTGACCCAGCCCGTGTTCCTCGAATCAGTGACCGCCGAGATCGAAGCGCACGTCGGCGGATCGGGCTGGGACCGTCCGCCGGTACTGTTCGCGCTGGTCCGGGCCGCCCAGTTCGCAGCGGACGAGCCGGACACGGCCGCCAAGCTGGGCCTGAGCGAGGACGCCGGCGACGCGCTCACGCCGATCGAGCAGGAGGACCTGCCCGACGGGCCCTTGGACGAGACGCTCGCCCAGATCGCCTGGCCGGACTCGGTGGCCGGCTGCGCGCTGAGCCAGCAGATCGTGATGCTGCCCCCTGCGGCGCAGGCCCAACTCACCGAGGTGGACGCGGCAACGGCCGCGGCGCGTCACCCCGACCGGCGCGAGGCTCGGCTGGTCGTGGCCGTGCTGCGCGACGGGAGCAGCGCGGCGGTCCTGCGGCTGCGTGGCGCCAACGGCGCCGATGGTGCCGACGAGGCGCTGCTCACCGGAGCCGACCTCGCGCCGAATCTTGCAGGGGCGTTGCTGGCCACACTCGAGTAGCGGCACTCAGCAGTGTGGGACCCCTTGGCCCGCCTGCAGCGCTTGAAGGTCCTCCACGGCCGAGTGCAAGGTACCGACCTTCACCACCTGCAGGCCTTTGGGGATTGCGCCGCGTACGTCCGGGCAGTTGTCGGCCGGGGCCAGGAACACCGTGGCCCCCTTGTGCCGAGCGGCGATCATTTTCAGGGCGATACCGCCGATCGGACCCACGCCGCCGTCGGTGTCGATCGTGCCAGTGCCGGCGATGAACATGCCCTTGGTGAGATCCACTTTGCCGACCTTGTCCATGATTCCCAAGGCAAACATCAAACCGGCCGACGGGCCGCCGATCTGGTTGCCGAGCCCCAGGTCCACTTCGAAGGGCGCAAGACACCCGTCAGCGACGGTGATCCCGAGTCGGGCGCCCTTGCCGCTCGGTGGTGGCGTGGTGAGCTTGACGCTGAGCACGGCAGGCCTGCCACCCCGGGTGACCGCCACCTTCGCCGTGCTGCCGGGGGTCTGGGACTCCAGCACCTTGCTGATGGCCTCGGTGGAGGTGATCGGGGTCCCGTCGAGCGTCACCAGGCGATCACCCGGCTCGAGGATTCCGTGCGACGGGCCCTTCGGGTCCACCGTGATCACGCCGAAGCCCTTCGGGTAACCCAACTCGCACAAGGCAGCGGCGGTGGCACTGTCCTGTGACTGCGCGAAGTCCTTGATGTTCTGAGTGTCCACCTGTTTCTGGCTCTTGCCCGGCGGGTAGATCGAGGCCTTCGGCACGACTACCTCGTCGTGCAGGAGCCAGCCGTCCAACGCCGCGAACGCGGTCAGCTGCTGCGTCGACACGTTCACGGTGGTCAGGTTGAGATGACCTGTCGTGGATTTCGTGGCGGTCCCGTTGATCACGATGATCGTGTTGCCGGAGTCGTCGGTGCCTAGCGTGTTGTATGTCGGGCCGGGCGAGAGGATGACGTAAGGCACCGGCATCGTGAGAGCTAGGACGAACAGCACCAGGAAGAGAACTCCACCCACGAGCAGGGTGCGCACGCGTCGGCTCACCCGGGCACCCTATCTGCCGGGTCTGGCGGCGAAGTTCAACAGGCGGGGCTCACTCCGGCAGCACCGCGGACTCCGAGTGCGCTGAGCCCGGCACGACGCGCGCGGTCCCGCGGGGCGGGACGACGAGAGCGTCGAGGTAGTCACGGTGGATCTGCATAGCGCCCTGCGCACTGGGCACCCGCACTGGGCGCGAGCGCCACCAGGCCCACAGCGCGGCGAGCATCGTCGCGGCCACCGGCAACGCCAACCACACCGCCCAGGCCATGGGCGCGACGCTACCTGCCGTTGGGCCTTCACCGATGGCGCAACACAGCCCGCGATGGGAACGAACAGCACCGATTGCTCGTCGCTACTACCGTGACAGATATGACTAGCGGCGGCAGCAACCTCCCGTTCGGGTTCGGCAAGGATGACGGTGAGCCGGGCGGGGGCGGCGACCTGTCCGGAGCCATGCCGTTGTTCGCCGAACTGCAGAAGCTGATGTCGTGGTCAG
>JALYVG010000112.1 GCA_030853345.1 Actinomycetota bacterium
CACGACCGGGGAATCGGCCGGCATGCAACGGATCAGCCCGCCACCGCAGACCCGCCGCTACGACGGTGACGACCCCTATCTCGTCGTGGCCGCCGACAAGGGCACCGCCAAGTTCAGCGACATCGCCAACGAGATCGCGATCGACTACGGCTTCTGGCTCGGCGACGCGTTCGCCTCCGGCGGCTCGGTGGGCTATGACCACAAGGCGATGGGGATCACCGCCCGCGGCGCGTGGGAGTCGGTGAAGTACCACTTCCGCGAACTCGGCGTCGACACCCAGACCCAGGACTTCACCGTCGCCGGCGTCGGCGACATGTCCGGGGACGTGTTCGGCAACGGGATGCTGCTGTCCGAGCACATCCGGCTGGTGGCCGCGTTCGACCACCGGCATATCTTCATCGACCCGGACCCGAGCGCCGCGCGCAGTGTCGCCGAGCGGCGGCGGATCTTCGACCTGCCGCGCTCGTCCTGGGATGAGTACGACACCTCGCTCATCTCGCCCGGTGGCGGGATCTATCCACGCACCCTGAAGTCGATCCCGATCAACCCGCAGGTGCGCGCAGCCCTCGGTATCGCCGAGGACGTCCACAGCATGACGCCGACGGAACTGATCCACGCGATCCTGCTCGCCCCCGTCGACCTGCTGTGGAACGGCGGTATCGGCACGTACGTGAAGGCCTCCGCCGAACCGCACACCGCGGCCGGCGACAAGGCCAATGACACGGTGCGCGCCGACGGCATCGACCTGCGCGCGCGAGTCGCCGGTGAAGGCGGCAACCTGGGTTTCACGCAGCTCGGCCGGATCGAATTCGCCCGTAACGGCGGGCACATCAACACCGATGCGATCGACAACTCGGCCGGCGTCGACACGTCCGACCACGAGGTGAACCTGAAGATCCTGCTGGACCGGTCGGTGGTGTCGGGCGCAATCTCGCGCGAGGAACGCAATGAGCTGCTTGCCTCGGTGACCGACGACGTCGCGGCGCTGGTGCTGCGCGACAATTACGCGCAGAACGTGCTGCTGGGCATGGCCCGCAAGCTGAGCCCGGCCTTGGTCAGCGTCCACCAACGGTTCATCCAGGAGCTCGAGAAAGCCGGCGAACTCGACCGCGTCATCGAGTATCTGCCGTCGGACAAGGAGATTGCGCAGCGCGAAGCCGACGGCGTAGGGCTGTTTTCTCCCGAGAACTCGGTGCTGATGGCCTATTCCAAGATGACGCTCACCCAGCACATCGAGGACTCCACGTTGCCCGACGAACCGTGGTTTCAGCGGGCTTTGGCCGACTACTTCCCGGCGCCGATCGCCGAACGGTTCGCCGACGACCTCGCCAACCACCCGCTGCACCGCGAGATCATCACCACGGTGGTCGTTAACGACATGATCAACCGCAGCGGCACGACGTTCATGCACCGCGCGATCGAGGAGACTGGCGCCGACGTCGCCCAGATCACCCGGGCCTACGGCATCGTGCGCGAGGTGTTCGGCTTGCCGGCGCTGTGGGCCGACATCGAGGCGCTGGACAACGTAGTGCCCACCGACGCCCAACACGCGGGCTATCAGGAGATCCGCCGGCTGATCGACCGGGCCACCCGCTGGTTTGTCGACGTGCGGTTCCCGCTCACCGACGTCGCCGCCGAGATCGAACGCTTCGAACCCACCGTCCGGGCCATGAGTTCGCGGATCACCGGGCTGCTGCACGGCGCGGAGTTGGCCAACCTCTACGCCGAGGTCGACCGCCTCGTCGGCCTCGGCCTGCCGCGCGAGCTTGCCTTACGGCTCGGCGAATTACTCAACGCCTTCCTGCTGCTCGACGTCGTCGAGATATCCAATGCCAGCGAGCATTCGGCCGAGCAGATTGCTGAGCTGCACTTTGCCCTGTCCGCGCAGTTCAGCGTCGACGACCTGCTCACCGCCATCACGCTGCTGCCCCGCGATGACCGGTGGTCGACGCTGGCCCGGGCGGCGGTGCGGCATGACGTGTACGCGGCGCTGTCCTCGATCACCTCAGCCGTTCTGCGCAGCACGCCTGATTCGTTGAGCGGCGAGGAGCGGATCGCGGCCTGGGTGCGCTCGAACTCCGAACGGGTCGAGCGGGCCCGAGCTACGGTTCAGGCGGCGCTGAGCCGTGAGGTCGTGGATCTTGCCACGCTGTCGGTAGCGCTGCGGGTGATGCGCGGACTGCCTGGCTAGCCGACTGCGGCGGCTGGGCGCCGGATCGCGACGTGCGCCCACACCGTCTTGCCGCGCCCAGTGCGCTCGACGCCCCAATCGTCGGACATTGCGTCGATGATCGCCATCCCGCGTCCGGTGGGTTCGTCGGTGCCCGCGTTGCGCAGTTGCGGGGGCTCGTCACTGGGGTCGCCGACGCACACCCGCACACCGGAAGGGTCTACATCCCAGCTCACGTCAAGGGTGTCGGATTCGGCCGCGGAGGTATGCCGCACCGCGTTGCCGACCAGTTCACTTGCCACCAAGAGGGCGTCACCGATGGCGTCCGGGGGTAGGTCGAACGAGGCGAGATCATGTGCGAGCTGACGCCGGACGATCGCGGCACTGGCCGCTTCGTGCCGCACCATCAGCGCACCTCGCATCCTCGTCGCCTCCCACGTGCATGTTGCATACGGGGAGCTTGCCCGAATTGGGCGGATCTGAAACAATTTCTGGCCGCCGGGGGGCCGCTCACCCCACGGTGTCGAGGTGCCTGATGACGTCAGCCGGGCGATTCGTGATGATGGTGTCGACGCCCAGGTCGACGACGAACTGGATATCGGCGGGCTCATCGACCGTCCATGCGAAGACCCGATGACCGCAGGCATGTGCCCGGCCGACGTAGTCCGGCAGCGCTCGCAGCATCCGCAGGCTCGGCCCCGCGATGGGCACGCCGGCGGGCAGCAGGCCGTCGCGGCGTCGCGGCAGCAGCCGATCGAGCAGCAGCACGGTCGGCACGTCCGGGGCGAGCAACTTCACCCGGCGCAGCGCGGTCGGAGCGAAGCTCATCACGGTGGCGCGGTTGGTCATGTCGGCGCGGTGGCGCAGGGACGGCTCCCGTCCGGGGTCACCGGCCCAGCCGAAACGGGCCAGCAGTTGGACCAGTTCCTTCTCGACCAGACCCTGATAACGCGTCGGGTGTTTGGTCTCGACGAGCACGCGGACCGGTCGAGGCGCGTCGTGGACGAGTTGCAGGAGCCGTTCCAGCGTGAGCACTCCCCCGTCCGGCTCGACGCGGTCGGGGACGACCCCCTCCAGGTAGGGGTTGTCGTTGAGCAGTTGGTCAGCAGAGTTGGGCAGGTCGCTGTGCCATGAGGAGAAGTTGAGCGAGTTCAAACCGTCCAGGTCGAGGTCGCTGACGACACCGTGGCCGTCGGAGGTGCGGTTGACGGTGCGGTCGTGCACGCAGACCAGGTGTCCGTCGCGGGTCAACCGAACGTCGCACTCCAGCGCGTCCGCCCCCGAGTCGATCGCTGCGACATAGGCGTCGAGGGTGTGTTCGGCGGTGGAGGAGGACGCGCCGCGGTGGGCGACGACGCTCGGGCGCGTCGGTGGATCAACCCCTACTCGGCCCGAGCGCGGTCTCACGTGTCAATGGTTACCCCGTCTGGGGTCGTCGTGGGGCCCGACTGGCCGCTTCATGTCACGCGACGTGCGGGGTGCTGCCGTCGTCGGTGATCATCGGACGGCCCGATGTCGCCCAGGCGAGCATGCCGCCGTCGAGGTTCACGGCGTCGTAACCGTTGCGGTTGAGCCAGCCGGTGACGTGCGCCGAACGACTGCCCACCTTGCAGACGACGACGATCTGCTCGTGCGGCGAGAGCTCGCTCGAACGGATCGGGATCTCGTTCATGGGGATGTGGACGGCGCCGCCGATGTGGCCGGCGCTCCACTCGCCGTGCTCCCGGCAGTCCAGCAGGACAGCGGCCTCCGGTACGTCGGCGACGCTCACGGTGGGGACCCCGAACGGATTCATCCCGGGCATTCTAAGGGAGCTCAGCCGAGCTAAGGCGAGCTAAGGCGAGCTAAGGCGAGAGGTAGCGGTGAATCGTCGGCGCGATCAGCTCAACAAGGTCGTCGTCCGAGGCCGATGCCAGCGGTTCGACGCCCACGATGGTTGCCGCCAATACGAGGCCGAGCAGATGTGACAGCGCGACGGCCACCCGCAGCGTCGACACGCCGAGGGCGGCGGCGGCTCGCTCGAGCAGCACGTTCTCGACCAGATTGCGCACCATCGCGGCGCCCTGGTCGGTGCTCGCCGCGCTGCGCAGAACCGCCTGCAACGGCTGGCCGGTCACTGGGTCGCGCCACATCGAGAGGAAGAACCGCACGAAGCGTTCGGCGAACTCATCGCGAGGGCCGGCGGCGAGCAGGTGTTCGATCGCCTCGGCCGGGTTGAGCGGGAGAGCCAGCGCGGCGATGAACAGTCGGTCCTTGGTGCCGAAGTAGTGATGCACGAGCGCGGTGTTGACGCCGGCCGACGTGGCGACGGCCCGGATCGTGGTGGCCTGGTAGCCACGTTCGGCGAACAGGGTCCGGGCGGCGGTCAGGATTGCGTCCGGGGTGTTCGTCGCGCCGGGTCGGCGGCCGGCTCGGGCCATGGCGTCCTCCCCCTTCTCTTGACAGGTGCCGATCCTAGTCTAGATTTAACTGCATGGTTAATTCTGTGCTGGAGGTGCGCGGACTGGTCGTCGCGCGCGGGGGCAACCAGATTCTGAGGGGTCTGGACTTTGACGTGGGAGCGGGGCAGATCACCGGGCTGCTCGGTCCCAGCGGTTGCGGCAAGACCACGCTCATGCGGGCCGTGGTCGGTACCCAGGTGATCACCGGGGGCTCGGTCACCGTGCTGGGCCGGGCAGCGGGGCACCCGCGGCTACGGACCGAGATCGCCTACGCGGCGCAGACCGCATCGGTCTACGACGACCTCACCGTGGCCGAGAACCTGCGTTACTTCGCGGTGATGCTTGACGCGCGCGGCGACGTGGACCGGGTGATGGAGCAGGTCGACCTGACGGCGTACGGCGCGCGGCTCACGGGCACGCTGTCGGGTGGGCAGCGCTCGCGCGTCAGCCTGGCAGTGGCGATGTTGGGCGCCCCAAAGTTGCTCGTGCTCGACGAGCCGACCGTCGGGCTGGACCCGGTGCTGCGCGAGGACCTGTGGACGCTGTTCCACTCCTTGACCGAATCCGGCGTGACGTTGCTGGTCTCCAGTCACGTCATGGAGGAGGCCGGCCGGTGCGACGAGCTGCTGCTGATGCGCGAGGGGCTGTTGCTGGCCCAGGACAGTCCGTCCGGGCTCACGCAGCGCACCGGTACCCAGAACCTCGACGACGCGTTCCTGCGGCTCGTCCAGACTGCGGAGGCGGCGTGAATCCTGCGATGACGTTGGCCACGGCACGACGAGTGCTGTTCCAGTTGCGACACGACCCGCGCACAGTGGCCCTGATGGTCGTGGTGCCGTCGCTGTTGATGGTGCTGCTGCGCTACGTGTTCAACTCCACCTTGGTCTTCAGCAGCATCGCGCCGGCGTTGCTCGGCTTCTTCCCGTTCCTGCTGATGTTCCTGGTCACCTCGATCACGACACTGCGCGAACGCACGTCGGGAACGCTGGAGAGGCTGATGACCACGCCGATGGCCAAGCTGGACCTGCTCCTCGGCTACGCACTGGCCTTCTCGCTGGTTGCCGTCGTCCAGGTCGTCGTCGCGATTGCCGTGTCGCTCTGGCTCGGGATGGATTTGGCGGGCTCGATCGGCTGGCTCCTGCTCGTCGCCGCGCTCGACGCGCTGCTGGGTGTCGCGCTCGGCCTACTGGCCAGCGCGTTCGCCCGGACCGAGTTCCAGGCCGTCCAGTTCATGCCCGTCATCGTGCTGCCTCAATTGCTGCTGTGCGGGCTGTTCCACCCGCGCTCGGAAATGGCGACCGCGCTGCGGTGGGCCTCGGACCTGCTGCCACTCTCGTATGCGGTGAGCGCGATGCAGCGAGTGGCCGGTGCTACGACGATCGGCGCCAGCTACGTCCGCGACGTCACCGTGGTCGCCTGCTGCGCGGTCCTGGCGCTGGTCCTGGCGGCGGCCACCCTGCGCCGCACCCAGAAGTAGGGACCGCGATCAACGGACCCAAGCCGAGCGCTACTTCAACAGCTTGGACATGCGCCGATCGGCGAGTTCGCGGCCGTCGGTCTGACACGTGGGGCAGTACTGGAACGCCCGGTCGGCGAAGGAGACCTCGCGCACCGTGTCGCCGCATACCGGGCACGGCAGCCCGGCGCGTCCGTGCACCTGCATACCGCTGCGCTTCTCACCCTTGAGCTTGGCCGCCTGCTGCCCCACCGAACGCTCGACGGCGTCGCTCAGCTCGGACTGGATCGCGGTATGCAAGGCGAGCACCTCGGCCTCGGTCAGCTTGGCCGTGTTCTTGAACGGCGACAGCCGCGCGGTGTGCAAGATCTCGTCGGAGTAGGCGTTACCGATCCCGGACAGGAACGTCTGGTCGGTCAGCGCGCCCTTGAGCTGTGCGCGATGCGCGGTGAGCAACTCGCCGAGTTCGGCAACCGTCACCGTAAGCGCGTCCGGGCCGAGCCGCGCGATGCCGGGGACGTCGCGGGGGTCACGGACCAGGTAGACGGCCAGCCGCTTCTGGGTGCCCATCTCGGTCAGGTCGAAACCACTGATCGGACCGTCCGGAAACTCCGGGGCGAGGTGCAGCCGGAAGGCCAACGGGCCGCGGCCAGGTCTGGGCGGTGCCGGCGGCAGCGAGTCGCGCCACTGTAGCCAGCCACCGCGGGCAAGGTGCGTGACCACGTGCAGGCCGTCGACGTCCAGGTCCAGGAACTTGCCGTGCCGGGCCACGCCGGTGACCAGGCCGCCTTCGAGGGCAGACAGCGGCGGGTCGAACGTCTTCACCACGCTGAAGGCGGCCACGTCCGCCCGCACCACAGCGCGCCCGACAGCGCGCTCGCGCAGGAACGAAGCCAGCGCCTCGACCTCCGGCAGTTCGGGCATGCCGCCAGCCTATTCAATCCGCGCGCCATGCGGCGGGGGCGAGCTCAGGCGGGGAACGGGACCCCGGTGCTGCTGTGGCAACGGTAGCCGTTCGGGTTCTTGGCCAGGTACTGCTGGTGGTAGCCCTCGGCGTAGTAGAACTCGCCGACCGGGGCGATCTCGGTGGTAGCCGGTCCGTAGCCGGCTGCCTCGAGCTTGGCCGAGTACGCGGCCTTGGCCCGCTCGGCCGCGTCACGTTGGGACTCATCGGAATAGTAGATCGCCGACCGGTACTGGGTGCCGATGTCGTTGCCCTGGCGCATGCCCTGGGTCGGGTCGTGACTCTCGAAAAACAGCCGCAGCACCGCCTCGAAACTCGTGAGCGCCGGGTCATAGACAACCAGCACGCCCTCGGTATGCCCGGTCCGCCCCGAACACACCTCCTCGTAGCTCGGGTGAGCGGTGATGCCGCCGGCGTAGACGACCGCGGTCACCCATACGCCGTCTGCCTGCCAGAAGATCTCCTCGGTGCCCCAGAAACAGCCCGAACCGAGGATGACCGACTGCAGACCGGCTGGGAACGGTGGCGCGATGGGACGTCCGTTCACGAAATGGGTGGCCGGGACGGTGTATTCGTACTGTTCCCGCCCGGCCAGTGCGCGTTCCGGGCTGACGAGTTCGGACTTGTGCCGGGAGAACAACATGGCTCCACGCTACGAGCGGGGCGAGATTGTCGCCACCGCGGCGCAGGGCTTGTCCGGAGGCCGTAACCTTTGTCTATGACGCAGTGGGGCCTGGATACCCTCTTCAACCCAGCCAAACGGCATATGGACGAAGAAAAGCGACGGCTGCAGTCGACCCGTGAGGAAATCGGCGACAGCTCCGGCGGAAAGCGCATCGACCTGGAGTCGGGCAAGGTGAGTATCAGCCGAGCCCAGCCCAAGGATGACGGCGAGGACGACGCCACACCCGAGGCCGAGGCAGCAGACAGTGCCGAGTTGGTCGACGGTGCGGCCGCCGAACCGCAGGCCGAGGCCGGCACACCGCAGGACGACGGCCCCGGCCCGGGCGCAGACGCCGACGGCCCGGGCGCAGACGCCGACGGGTGAACTGACCACACGGTCCGCAGCGCCCGCTGAACTCAGCACCTGACACGCGTGAAGCCCCGACGGACTTTCCGTCGGGGCTTCACGCACGTCGGTGCGCTCCGGCGCACGGGGGTTTCGCCGGAACACGACCGGTCCGGCAGTTCTGATCGGCAGACGGGGGATCGAACCGAACAGAACGACCGGCGATGACACACGCGACGACCACCACGCGCTGAACGAGATGGGGACTGTTCTCCCAGCAGGTCACTTTGCGAAACGCTCGTCGTGTACGTGGTTAACATGACGTAAAATCAGCGTTAAGTCAAGTGAGACGTGATGTGCGTGGGGTTACCGCCCACCGGTCACTCCGGGGCAGGCAGTTGCGGGTCCCAGCCGACGCCGTGGGTGCGCTGGATCAGATCACTGAGTACCGGACCTACTACCTGCGGGAACCCCGCGACCTGGATGGCGACGCTGAACCGGTCGCTGGACACGGCGCTGGCGGGGTCGCTCGGGTCGAGCATCATCCGCTCACTGAGCGTCAACACCTGGAAGGTCAGGCCGCGGGCGTTGAGGAACTCACTGATAGCGCCGACTTCCTTCTCGTCGACGGTCTGCAGGAACACCTGACCACTGAGCCATCCGGTCATCTCCATGGGTGCCATTCTTGCCTATGCCGTCGCGCCATCCGTTCGACACCGACACCGCTGTCACCGACACCGGCGGCGGGCGCTATACCGCGACCGTCACGGATCGGTGGAGCCTCATCGGCGGGTACGCCAACGGCGGCTACGGACTGGCGATCTGCCTACAGGCGCTGCGGGCGGCGCAGGCGGAGCACCCGGACCCGGTCGCGGTGTCAGCCACCTATCTCCGGCGGCTTGACCCCGGACCGGCGCAGGTGCTCGTCGAGCCGATCCGGTCCGGCCGGAGGCTGTCCGTGGCTGGAGCCCGGCTCATCCAGGATGGCAAGGAGAGGATCCGGGTGGTGGCGAACTTCGCCGACCTCGGGTCGGCGAGCGGACCCACTGCCCTGCGCAACTGCGCACCTCGGTTGCCCCCGCCCGAGGACTGTGTCGAACTCACGACCGAACCCGGGCTACCTGCGCTGTCGCTGGGCGAGCGCCTTGAATACCGCTACCCCCAGCTACCGGGATGGCGCTGCGGGCAACCGGCCGGCCGGCTCGACGAGCAGTTCTGGATGCGGTTCGCACCGGATCCGCAGGCCGGCGTGCGCGATGCCGATACTTTGGCCGCGGCGGTGCTGGTCGACATGGGATGCCCGCCGGTGCTGGATCTGGGCGAATTCGGCTCGACGACGATCGAACTGACCGTGCACGTCCGCGCGCGGCCCGCGCCCGGCTGGCTCGCCTGCCGTGCCTCGACCCGGCACCTCATCGACGGCTACCACGACGAGGACTTCGAGATCTGGGATAGCACCGGCCAACTGGTTGCCCAGTCACGCCAACTTGCTCTGCTACCGCGGGAGTAGCAGTAGCAGAGCGAGGGCGTATGTGATCGTGCGAACTACGGGGTGATGTCGACGACCTGCGGGTCGTGGTCGCTGGTCTGGTCGGTGTACTCGGCGTTGACGTGCACCACCTGGTAGTTGACGCCCTTGACCGCCTGGCACAGTCGAACTTAACGTGCATTGCGGACAAATAGCCATTCTCGCGTTTTTCCCACCGAGATGCGA
This sequence comes from Actinomycetota bacterium, assembly GCA_030853345.1. Classification (GTDB taxonomy): domain Bacteria; phylum Actinomycetota; class Actinomycetes; order Mycobacteriales; family Jatrophihabitantaceae; genus QHCC01. The sequence goes on from JALYVG010000112.1 coordinate 9,755, forward strand.
GGCTGTGCGCAATGAACCTCCTGCTGATCGGACCACCCGGCTCGGGTAAGGGCACCCAGGGTGAGCGGCTTGCCCACCGGCTCGGCCTGGAACACATCGCGGCCGGTGACCTGCTGCGTGCCGAGGTCGAGGCCAAGACATCCTTGGGCCGTCGGGTCGCGGACATGATGCAGCGCGGTGACCTTGTTCCGGACGCCGTCATCCTGGGCCTGCTGATGCCAAGGGTGCTTGCTGCGGCCGAGGCCAACGGCTACCTGCTCGATGGCTTCCCCCGTTCGGTCGAGCAGGCCGTCGAAGCCCGCAAACTCGCCGATCAAGCCGGGGCCGGGCCGGACGCGGTGATCTACCTTGACGCTGCCCGTGAGGAACTCACGCGGCGCATCCTGGCCCGCGCCGAGACCGAAGGCCGCGCCGACGACAACCCGGCGACGGTGGCCAACCGGCTCGAAGTGTTCGAGGAGGCCACCCGGCCGCTCGTGGACTACTACCGCGAGCGCGGCATGCTGCACGTGGTCGACGCCAACCTGGATGCGCAGGCCGTCACCGACCACATCGTGACGGCGCTGGACGGCGTCTCCACCGGCTGAGGCAGCGCGCGCTCAGGAATCGGTGAGCAGCCGCTTGACGACCTTGCCGGCCGGGTTGCGGGGCAGCTCGTCGAGGAACGTGACCTCGCGCGGCACCTTGTAGCGGGCAAGGTTCGCCTTCACGAAGTCGCGCACCCCTTCCTTGTCGATGGCGGCCTCCCCGGTGCGCACGACGAAGGCCTGCAGCCGGGCCCCGAAGTCAGGGTCCTCGATCCCGATAACCGCCGCCTCGACGATGGACTCGTGGCTGGCCAGCAACTCCTCGATCTCGCGCGGGAACACGTTCTCGCCGCCGGAGACGATCATGTCGTCGTCGCGGCCGTCGACGAACAACCGCCCATCGCCGTCGACGTGGCCGACGTCGCCAGTGGACATCAGGCCGGCCACCTGTTCCTTGTTGCCCCCGCCGGTGTAGCCCTCGAACTGGATCGAGTTGCCGACGAAGATGCGCCCCGTCTGCCCCGCGCTGACCTCGTGCCCGTCCGGATCGAGCAGCTTGATCGTGGTGCCGTACGGCGGGCGCCCGACGGTGCCCGGAGCAGCGCGCAGGTCTTCGGGTGTGGCAATCGTGGCGTAGGCGACTTCGGTCGAGCCGTAGAGGTTGTAGACCACGTCCCCGAGCAGGTCCATCGCCCTGGTGGCCAGCTCCGGGGCGAGGACCGACCCGGACACGGCGATGATGCGCAGCGCGGACAGGTCCCGATCGCCGATCTCGGCTTCGGCAGCGGCGACCAGGCGAGACAGCAGGATCGGGACGGTGATCAGCGCGTCGCAGCGCTGCTCCTCCAGCGTGGCCACGGCGGCCTTGGGGTCGAAGCGCCTCGCCATGACGAGGGTGTTGCCCAGGCCCAGGGCGAGCATCGAGCTGAGCAGCCCCCAGGCGTGGAAGGCCGGCGCCGCGAGCAGCACGGTCCGTCCCGAGCGCAGCGGGATCTTGGACAGGTAGCCGCCCGGTATGACCATCGACAGGCCCAGATCACGCGGCGCGCCCTTCGGCGTCCCGGTGGTCCCGCTGGTGAGCAACACGATGCGCTGTTTGCGGCCAGGTCGCGGTGGGGTCGAGGTCGCGGCGCCGGCGATCAGCTTGTCAATGCTCAGCCGGCCGTCGGGCTTGTCGGACGCATCGGTCCAGGCGAGGACGTGGCCCAAGGGGGGCTCGTAGTCCGCCACGACCGCGGTGAACTCGTCGTCGTGAACGAGCACGGTGACGTCCTCACGTCGGCAGACGTCGGCCAGCTGTGGGCCGGCGAAGTCGGTGTTGAGCAGCAGCGTGCGGGCCCCGAGCTTTGCGCCTGCGAGGATCGCTTCATAGATTCCGCGGTGGTTGCGCACCAAAATCCCGACGCTGTGGCCGGGCTTGAACCCCTGGGCCAGCCAGGCGTTTGCCAGTGCCGTACTGCGCTTGTCCAGTTCAGTGAAGGTGAGCGAGCCGCGCTCGTCGAGGATGGCGACCGAGTGGCCGTGCCCCGCGGAGGCCAGCGCGATCAGCGCGCCGGCCGGACCGTAGGCCTCCAGCGCACGCGCCACAGCGAGGTAACGGTGCGGGGGGATCAGCGCGACGCCGGCGCCGCGTGCCTTGAGCAGGGTGGCCGCGAAATGGGCTTCCGTGCTGGCCCGCCCGACCAGGTTGCGCGCGTGGCCGATGATGTCCATCCGACTGTCCTACCAGCGTCGAGCCGCGCGGGCGCAGTGAATGGTGCGGCATGTCGCGCCCTCGGCGGAGGCCCGGTCGCGCGTCAAGAGGGAGCCCGCCGGCAACAGCGTGCGCCGATGCCCGCACTCCGGTGCACCCAGCGAGTCGGCCGCTGGTGGCCCACACACGCGACCGGTGCGTTTGCGAGTGGGCAAGGGGGGAGTTGAACCCCCACGTCCTTTCGGACACACGGACCTGAACCGTGCGCGTCTGCCATTCCGCCACTTGCCCGGGCGCCGCGCCGTTTTGGGGCGCAGCTGATTGGCCAGCCGAAACGGTAGCACGGGTAAGACACCGGATTGGCGGTCCACAACAGGGCGCCCAGTACAGTTGTTGGGACGTGTGCCGACACCCGTGCTGCACCTATGCCACCTGAAGGAGGTCGACGTGAGCCTTGCACAACGGTTCGAACGTCGACTCGAGGGCCTCGTCGGCGGGGCGTTCGCGCGCGTCTTCAAGGGACAGGTCGAACCCGTGGAAATCGGGTCGGCGCTGCAACGTGAAGCAGCCGACAAACGCAACGTCATGGGCAACGGACAGATCCTTGCGCCAAACCGCTACCGCGTCACGCTCTCGACGTCTGATCACGAGCGGCTTGTGCCGTGGGAGGTCCAGCTGACCAACTCGTTAGCCGAGTTGGTCCAGGAATACCTCGACGAGAATCGGTGGAGCACGATCGGCGACATCGAGGTCTACCTCGCCCGCGACGACCAGCTGCACACCGGCGTGTTCGGGGTGGCCTCGCGGATGGAGCCCAAGGCGCCACCGCGGCGCCGCCCGCACGATTCGATGTCGCTGCCGATCGTGCAAGGAATGCCGCCCGGCGAGTACCCGCGGGCCTACGGCGCCGGTCCCGATCCCCGCGGACTGGGCGGCCCTGACCCGTCCGCGCACGGTGCCGTCGGCCTGGCCCCACCGCCGGTCGCGCAGGCCGCCGCGCCGCCGCCGCACCAGGCTCCGCAGCCCTACGTCGCCCCCTCGCCGCCGTCGGTCGCGCCGGGCCGTCCGATCAATTCGCCCTCGCTCGTGGTCGACCAGACCAACCAGCGTTTCGAACTGCGGGTCGGCAGCAATGTCGTTGGCCGCGGCACCGACGCCGACCTGCAGCTGCTCGACCAGGGCATCTCCCGCCGGCACCTCGACATCCAGTTCGACGGCAACTTCGCCACGGCCTATGACCTCGGCTCGACGAACGGGACGTCGGTGAACGGCCACGAGGTGGGCAGCCAACTCCTGCGTCACGGCGACGTCGTGCGGGTCGGCCACACCCGGCTCGTCTTCCATCAGGCGCAGGGCTGAGCCGCGGATGAATTCAGCTCTGGCTCTGCAGTTGATGCGTTTCGGCTTCCTCGCTCTGCTGTGGCTGTTCGTGTTCGCCTCGATGCGAGTGATTCGCAGCGACCTGCGCACCAGCGGGCAGCCGCGTATCTCGGCGCCGCCGCCGGCCCGCCGCAAGGGTGGCCGGGGTCAGCCCAGCGCAGCGAGCGGGCCGCGTGCCCCCAGCCACCTGCTGGTCACCGCGGGGGACCTGATGGGCACCCGGATAAGCCTGACCGGCGCGCCCGTGTTGATCGGCCGGGCCGACGACTCGACACTCGTTCTCACCGACGACTACGTGAGCACCAGGCACGCGCGGATCAGCCTGCAGGACGGCCTTTGGGTGGCCGAGGATCTCGGTTCGACCAACGGCACGTACCTGGGCCAGCGCAAGCTCGACGGGCCGGTACCGATGGACCCAGGTGTCCCGCTGCGTATCGGCAAGACGGTGCTGGAGCTTCGCTGACCGATGGCTCTCATCCTGCGCTTTGCGGTGCGTTCGGACCTCGGTCTGGTGCGCTCGAACAATGAGGACTCCGTGTACGCCGGACCGCGGCTGCTCGCGATCGCCGACGGCATGGGCGGTCACGCGGCCGGCGAAGTGGCGAGCAAGATCGTCATAAGCACGCTCGAGAACCTCGACGAGGACCGGCATGTCGGGGACCTGATGAGCACCCTGCGCGACACGGTCCTCGACGCGAACCGGCGTATCGCAGCAGCGGTCCGGCAGAACAGCGAACTCGAGGGCATGGGTACGACGCTCACCGCGTTGCGCTTCTCCGGCACTCAGGTCGGGCTGGTGCACGTCGGTGACTCGCGCGGCTACGTCATGCGCGGCGAGCAGCTCTCCCAGATCACGCACGATGACACCTACGTCCAGCATCTCGTCGACGCGGGGAAACTGACGCCAGACGAAGCCAAGGATCACCCGCGCAAGTCGGTGATACTGCGGGCCCTGCTGGGCAGCGACGTCGAGCCCGACGTCTCCATCCGCGAGGCGCGCGCCGGGGATCGCTACCTGCTGTGCACCGACGGGCTCTCCGACGTCGTCACGGCCGAGACGATTCTCGAGACGCTGCGGATCCCCGATCTGCAGGAGTGCGCCGACCGTCTCGTCGAGCTGGCCCTGCGCGGCGGCGGCCCCGACAACGTCACGGTCATCGTCGCGGACGTGGTCACGGCCCGCGCCGGTGAGACCAACGACGACCTGCCCGTCCTGGACGGTGCGTTTGCCGATCCCGGCGCTGCCGAGGTACCTGGCGCGGACAGCGCGGCCGAGCGCGCCGCGCGGATGTCGCGCCGACCGGCCGGACCGGAGGCCACGCCCGAGAAGGCGAGTCGGCGTCGGCGGCCGTGGCGCACCGCGCTGATCGTGGCCGGAATCCTCGCGGTGCTCATCGCGGGGCTGGGCATCGGCTATCGCGTTACGCAGGCCTACTACTTCATCGGCCGCGACGGCAACGAGGTCGCGATCTTTCGTGGCGTGAACACCCAGTTCGGACCGCTGAAGTTCTTCAACGTCTACAAGAACACCGACCTCAAGGTCAAGGACCTGCAGCCGGCCGTCCGTTCCCAGGTTCAGGACGGCATCGCCGCGCACAACGAGCCAGACGCCGAGCAGATCGTCACCCGGCTGCACGACCAGCTGTTGCCGATCTGCCGGCGGGAGCTGCCGACGCCGACGACGTCGGGCACCCCGACGGCCAGCCGCACGGCAACGGGCGCGAAAGCGCCGACGCGCGCGCGAACCACCGCTAAGCCGGGAACGAGGACCACACCAAGGACGAGCCCCACCCCGGCGGTCACCTCCAGCATCCCCTCCACCCCGACGCCGGGCACGTCCATTCCCAGTCCCGACGTGAACTGCCGGGCCGCGTGATGGCACGAGCCAGCACCCCGTTACAGATCCCGACCCGGCGCAACGCCGAACTCGTCCTGCTGGGCTTCGCGGTGCTTATCACCGTCGCGGCCGAGGCCGCGGTCGAGGCGACCCGTGACGGGCACATCTCCTCCCGCCTGGCCACCTATGCCGCGGTCCCGTTGGCCATCGGCCTGATCACCCACCTCGTCATCCGCAGGGTGGCTCGCTACGCCGACCCGCTGCTGCTTCCGATCGTCGTGCTGCTCAACGGCCTCGGCCTGGTGATGATCCATCGGCTCGACCTGGGGCTCAAGCAGCAGGCCGCCGAGGGCGGCGCGTCCTACGACGGCGCTGCGGCACCGACCCAGGTCGTCTGGACCGCGATGGGTGTGTTGCTGTTCGTCGTCCTGCTGCTCGTCGTGCGCGACCACCGGGTCCTGCAGCGCTACGCCTACACGCTCGCTCTCGTGGGGGTCTTCCTCCTGATGCTGCCCGCAGTTCTCCCCGCCCGGTTCAGTGAGGTCAACGGCGCGCGGATCTGGATCCGGGTTGCCGGGTTCTCGCTGCAGCCGGGTGAGTTCGCGAAGATCCTTCTGACGATCTTCGGCGCGTCCTACCTGGTCTCCAAACGCGACGTGCTTGCCCTAGCTGGCAAGCGTTTCCTCGGCATCGACTTCCCGCGCGGACGTGACTTCGGTCCGCTGCTCATGGCCTGGCTGGTGTGCATCGGCGTGCTGATCCGCGGGCACGATCTGGGCACCTCGCTGATGTTCTTCGGATTGTTCGTGGTGCTGCTGTATGTGGCGACGGAGCGCCCGAGTTGGGTCATCGTGGGGGCCGTGCTGTTCGCCGGCGGGGCATACCTGTCCTATCAACTGTTCGGCAATGTGCAGACCCGCGTCGGGGTGTGGCTGCACGCGTTCGCCCCGGTGCACGCGACCGACGGATACCAATTACGGCAGTCCCTTTTCGGACTCGGGACAGGCGGTATCTTCGGCGCCGGGCTCGGCGGTGGGCACCCCGAACTGGTCCCGTTGCCGGCCACCGACTTCATCGTGTCGTCCTTCGGCGAAGAGATCGGCCTGTTCGGCCTGGTCGGCCTGCTCATGCTCTATGCCCTGTTCGTGGCCCGCGGCCTGGCCGCCGGGCTGGCCGTTCGCGACGCGTTCGGCAAGCTGCTCGCTACCGGGCTGGCCTTCCTGGTGGCCCTGCAGTTGTTCGTCGTGGTGGCCGGGGTCACCCGGCTGTTGCCCGAGACCGGGCTGACCACACCGTTCCTGTCCTACGGCGGGTCGTCGCTCCTGGCGAACTACGCCCTGCTGGCGCTGCTGTTGCGGGTCTCTGACGGTGCGCGCCGGCCAGCCACTGTGGCGCCGAGCAAGGCCACCCCCGAACCGGAAACGGTGCGCGCATGAACCGGCCGATCCGCAAGGTGGCGGTCGCTCTCCTCGTGTTGCTCGCCGCCATGTTCGTGAACCTGAACTTCGTGCAGGTAGTCAAGGGCAACGAGTACCGCAACCATCCGGACAACAGCCGCGTGCTGCTCGCCGAGTACTCCAACCCGCGCGGCCAGATCGTGGTGCAGGGCACCGCGATTGCGACATCGAAGTCGACCAAGGACGAGCTGAAGTACCTACGCACTTACCCCCAAGGACCCGAGTATGCGGCAGTGACCGGGTCGTACTCCTTCGTCTATGGCACCAACGCCATGGAGAACGCCGAGAACGACGTGCTCTCCGGCAACGACAACCGATTGTTCGGCTCGCAACTGGCCGACCTTTTCACCGGGCGCAACCCGCGCGGTGGCAGCGTCGAACTCACGCTGAACAAGTCCGCGCAGGATGCCGCGTACAAGGCGATGCGCAGCCCTGACGGCACGTTCCGGCGCGGTGCAGTGGTCGCGCTCGACCCGTCCACGGGTGCCATCCTCGCGCTTGTCTCGACGCCGTCCTATGACCCGAACCAGCTCAGCTCGCACGATTCGCGGACAATCTCGCACGCCTACGCCTGCTACTCCGACCTCGACACCGCTCAGCGCAAGGGTGAGTCCGATGCCGAGCTCGAGGCCCGCATCGCCAAGCAGATCGCCGCCCGCGAGCCCGACCCGAGGACCAAGTCGAAGGGCTGCAGCGATGTGCCCGACGACCCGACGGCATTCTTCAAGCAGAACCCGAGGGCGTCCGGGCCGATGCTCAATCGTGCCTTCAATCAGCTCTATGCGCCGGGCTCGGTGTTCAAGGTCATCGATTCGGCAGCCGCATTGAAGGACGGGATCAAACCCACCCAGTCAATTCCCGCGCCCAACTCGTACTGGCCGCTTGAGCCCAAGCGCAAGGATCGGTGCTCGGCGAGCTCGTCAGGCGCCTGTGTCGAGAACTTCCAAGGGGAAACCTGCCAGAACGGTACGACCGCCACGTTGGCGTTCGCCCTGGCCAAGTCGTGCAACACGGCGTTCGCACAACTCGTCGTCACGACCAAGAACGGTGGCAAGAAAATCACCGACCAGGCGAAGAAGTTCGGCTTTGAAGACCCGTACAGCGGAGACCCGCATAATTTCTGCGACCCGGCCGGATTGACCGTGCCGTTGGGTGTGTGTCGATCGAGTCCCGGAAGCACGGAGGACCTGGCCGACAAGGCAGCCCTGGCCCAGACGTCTTTCGGTCAGCGCGACGTACGGATGACGCCATTGCAAGGTGCGATGATCTCTGCCGCCGTCGCGAACGGCGGCACGCTGATGCAGCCCTACCTTGTCCAGAAGGAACTCGGTCCCAACCTTTCGGTACTCAAGAACACCGATGCGCGACAGCTCAGCCAGGCAGTGGATCCAAGCCACGACGAAGACCTGAAGAACTTGATGTTCGGAGTCATCGAGAATCCCGAAGGCACCGGCGGTCCGGCGCGGATCACTGATATCCCCGGGGTGCGCGTCGGGGGAAAGACGGGCACCGCGGACACCGGTTTCTGTGTGGTCGGCGGCAAGCAGGGCCCCTGCGGCGACCCGGCGTTCCAGAAGGGCCAGGATGCGCCGCCGCATGCTTGGTTCTCCGGCTTCGCCATGCGAGACGGCAACCCGAAGATCGCCGTCGCCGTCATCATCGAGAACGGCGGCGTCAACGGCAGCGAGACCACTGGCGGACTGGCCGCGGCGCCGGTAGCCAAGGCCGTCATGGAGGCCTATCTGAAATCAGGCGCGGGACGATGACAATGGAGATCAGAAGGGTTTTTCGATGACGCAGGCCCCCCGACTTGTCGGCGGCCGGTATGAGCTCGGTGAGCTCATCGGCTACGGCGGCATGGCCGAGGTACATCGCGGTCGTGACATCCGGCTGGGCCGAGAGGTCGCCATCAAGGTATTGCGCGCCGACCTCGCCCGTGACCCGTCCTTCCTCAACCGCTTCCGCCGCGAGGCGCAGGCCGCCGCAGGCCTGAACCACCCGTCGATCGTTTCGGTCTACGACACCGGCGACGGTGTCGGCGACTCATTGCCGTACATCGTGATGGAGTTCGTCCAGGGCCGCACGCTGCGCGACGTCGTCAAGTCCGAAGGGAGGCTGCCGATCCGCCGTGCCATGGAGATCGTGGCCGACGTCTGCGGGGCCCTGGACTTCAGCCACCGCAACGGCATCGTGCACCGCGACATCAAGCCGGCCAATGTGATGATCACCGAATCGGGCGCGGTCAAGGTGATGGACTTCGGCATCGCCCGGGCCCTGGCCGACAATGCGGCGACGGTGACCCAGACGGCCAGCGTCATCGGTACCGCGCAGTATCTGTCACCCGAGCAGGCCCGCGGCGAACTGGTCGATGCCCGTTCCGACGTCTACTCGACCGGCTGCCTGCTCTATGAACTTGTCACCGGCGCGCCACCTTTCCAGGGTGACTCGCCGGTCGCCGTCGCCTACCAGCATGTCCGCGAGCCGGCGATGGCGCCGTCGGGGCGCAACCCCGAGGTGCCCCCTGCGGTCGACTCGATCGTGATGAAGGCGCTGGCCAAGAACCAGCTCAACCGGTACCAGTCGGCCGGCGAGATGCGCATTGACCTGCAGCGCGCGCTGGCCAACCAACCCGTCTCGGCCGAGGCGGTCATGTCCGACGCGGACCGCACCCAGTTCATCGCACGCACCCCGCCGCCACCTGTCGCCCTGCCGCACCGGGACAACGACTATTCGCACGAGACCGACGAGCGACGCAGCAGCCTGGTGTGGCTGGCCGTCGTCGTCGCCCTGTTGCTCGTGATCGGTGCCGCGACTTACGCGATCTTCGTCATCGGCAAGACCGATAAGGCGAAGACGGTCGCGGTGCCGAGGATCGTCGGCCAGCTACCGATCGCGGCGGCCAATGCCCTCACCCAGGCGAAGTTCAAGCCGGTCAAGGGCGAGGACACCAACGGCCCGTGCGTCGACGGCGCGCTGGTGGCCAAGGGGAAGGTCTGCCTGGTCAACCCGCTGCCGGGAGACAAGGTCAAGGAAGGCTCGACCGTCACCTACCAGCTGTTCACCCCCGCGACCAAGCAGGTGCCCGCCCTGGTGGGCAAGCCGTTCAGCGAGGCGGCAACCATTCTGAATGGCCTGGGTTTGAAGGCCGCGCAGAAACCGGTCGACAGCTCGGCGCCGGCCGGCCAGGTCACGGCCCAGGACAAACCCGAGTTCTCCAGTGTCGCACCGGGCTCGACGGTCACCTTGTCCGTCTCGACCGGGAAGGTGAAGTTGCCCGACGTGCGCAACAAGAAGGCGATCGACGCCAAGACGACGCTCAACGCCGCCAACTGGACGAACGTCGACATCACCAGCAAGACCGTCAACACGGCTGACAAGTCCAAGGACGGGTTGGTAGCCGACGAGAATCCGACGCCGGGCATCGCCTACGCGCAGTCGACGCCCATCGTTCTGACGATCTTCAAGTACGTCAAACCTGCCCCGACCTGCACCACGCCGCCGCCGACACCACCGAGCGCTACGGGGACGGCGACCGGCACACCGACAGGCACTCCCACCATCACGCCGCCGACGACACCAGGGGGGTTGCCGCCCTGCACGTCCTGATCGCGCTCAGTCGGTCACGCTGCCCGGCAGGATGACGGTGGCCTGCAGGCCGGTGCGTTCGTCCGGGCGGCTGGTCAGCCCTACCGTGCCGCCGTGCGCTCGGACGGTGTCGCGCACGATCGACAGGCCGAGTCCGGTGCCGCCGGACTCCCGTGAGCGCGACGCGGCCAGCCGGTAAAAGCGATCGAAGACGCGTTCGCGTTCGCGCGAGGGGATGCCGGCGCCGTCGTCGGTGATCCGGAGCGTGACGGTGGGGCGGCCGGCCAGCGTCCCGGTCTCCAGCGCGACCGAGACCTCACTGCGGGCGTGCCGCACGGCGTTGTCGACCAGGTTGATCGCGACTCGGCGCAGACCGTCCGGGTCTCCGTCCACCACGGCCTGCGTCGACGCGGTGACGGTTACTGGCACCCGCGCGTGCCGGTAGCCGGCGACGACCGTGTCGACGAGTTCGGCCACATCGACCGATTCGCTGCGCCGCACCGTCCCGCCGGCTTCGTCCTGTCGGGCCAGGGCCAGCAGGTCGTCGACCAGGCGATCCAGCCGGCCGAC
>JALYVG010000135.1 GCA_030853345.1 Actinomycetota bacterium
GGCCCGGCCGGCACGAAACCACCGTGCTGGCCGGGCCACTCTAATCGGGTGGGCAAGGTCCAGCATTTACCCTGCATTATCGGCCACCGTGGCTCCATCCGCGAGCCCCAGGAGCAGGCCTGGCCGGGCTGCGCGTTTAGCGAATCGTCGTGAGCGGCCGTTCGGGCCCATGAATCCGAGGCACCGGACAATGTGAAGCCACCTGCGTGATTCCGGCAATATGTCAAATGATCATGTTCCTGGGAAGGATCGGCGGGTGGTTCGCCGATTGTGGGCGCTAGGTGGGCCACCGATCGGACAGGGCTAGCGTGATTGCGTGGCGCGCGGGTACGAGGACTTGATCGCGCAAGCTGCAACTGTCGATGTCTCGGGTTGGGACTTTGCCTGGCTGGCCGGGCGGGCCACTGAGCAGCGTCCGTCGTGGGGCTACCAGCGTTTGCTGAGCGGACGGCTTGCCAGTGCATCGGCCGGACTGGACATTCAGACCGGTGGCGGCGAGGTGCTCGCCGGCGTGTCCGTCGTTCCCGCCCTGATGGCGGCCACCGAGTCCTGGCCACCCAATGTCTTGCTGGCTACCCAGCGCCTGCACCCGCGCGGCGTCGTCGTCGTCGCCGACGCGGACGAGCCGCCCTTGCCCTTCGCCGATGCGGCGTTCGACCTGGTCGTCAGTCGCCATCCGGCCACAATCTGGTGGGCTGAGATCGCGCGAGTGCTGAGACCCGGCGGGGTTTATTTCGCTCAGCACGTAGGGCCACAGAGCAACGTCGAACTCTACGAGTTCTTCCTCGGCCCCCAGCCGGACGCGGTGCACGGCCGCCACCCGGATGTCGAAACCCGGGCGGCCGAGGCGGCCGGGCTCACTGTCACCGACATACGTATGGAACGCCTTCGAGTCGAGTTCTTCGACATCGGCGCGGTGGTGTACTTCCTCCGCAAGGTCATCTGGACGGTGCCCGACTTCTCTGTGCAGCGCTATGCGGATCGACTGCGGGTAATGCACGAAATCATCGAACGGGACGGTGCCTTTGTTTCCCACTCCTCGCGGGTGCTCATCGAAGCTCGCGCGGGCGGTGCGGCACCCGATTGATCGACGCCGCTGGACCGGGGTCGGCGGGCCAGGTCGGACGATGTGTTATTCGGGCAGGTCTATCAGCGTCGTCACGCGCACGACAGAGGGTGTCGTCGGCGCCGAGGCGAAGCCGAACCGCACCGCGGGCAGGACCGGTCGTAGCGGCCCCAGCTCGTTCCCGTCGAAGCGCGCCTGGGTCGAATCGATCACGTGCTCGTCAGCGGCGCAGTAGTACTCCCGACGCCCGCCGCCGGCCGTGCCGACTGTGCGGACACCCGGCCGCAACCGGCGGGCAACCGGCCCGATCGCCCGGCACCACCACCTCGCCCGACGCAGCGGTCCGGGCACCAGCTTGAGTAGCCGACCGACGCTCGTGCGTCGCCCGAGCCGAACCTCGACCTGTAGCGACGGCGAAGTCAGCGTCACGACTGCGCCACCGTCACTGTCATCAAGCGTGATGGGCTCGACGCGAATGTCATCGAACAGGTACGTGGCAGCGATGAAGTCGGCGACCTCCCGTCGCGGAGCCAGCAGCGTGCGATGACCCCCCGCGTCCTCGATCATCACGTCAGCGATCGCTCCGAACGGGCTCGCCGACCACATGCCGATGACCAGACGAGTCCCCGACTCGGTGCCCAGCCCGGCAATCCGTCCGTGAAATCGAAGGGTGCGCGTACATCTCAGTCGCCGTAGCCGGTGAGGCGACTGTCGCTGCGTCACGTGAGCTTCCGATCGCACAGGATCCCGGTCTCGCTCACGGTAGTTACTCCCGCGACCTCGCCCGCCGCACAACTCTGAGGTGCCCGCGGTGATAGCCGCCCGCGCTGCGCTCGTGCGAGTTCCCCCAGCAGCGCGGGTGGGACCGGGCCATCCGGGACGCGCACCGCAGGATGGCCTCGCGTGGGGCAGGGATGGCGACCACCGCGGCAGCGAGTTGGTCACGACTGGCCGATCAGGTCCGCAGTCGGCCGCTGGCGTGCATGCGCCGGCCGCGTTCGATCTCGCGCTGGGCGTCGCGTTCTGCGAGGTCACGGCGCTTGTCCCACGTCTTCTTGCCCTTCACGAGGGCAAGTTCGACCTTCACCCGCCCGTCACTGAAGTACAGGGAAAGCGGAACCATCGACAGGCCGCTTTCGCGCACCCGTTGTTCCCATTTCACGATCTCGGCCCGGTGCAGTAGCAGTTTGCGCTTGCGGCGCGTGGCGTGATTCGTCCAACTGCCCATGGCGTATTCAGCGATGTGCAGGTTGTACAACCACATCTCGTGGTGATCGACGGTAGCGAACGCGTCCACCAACGAGGCCCGCCCGAGCCGCAGACTCTTCACCTCGTTGCCGACGAGGACCACGCCGGCTTCGACCGTATCCAACACGACGTACAGATACCGGGCTTTGCGATTGCTGGCGATCGGCTTGTCCCCGCGCTCCTTCGTCACGGTGTCGACTGTAGAAGGCGCTCGACGCGAACCAGGTGATCCGGCGGTTACCAGTAGATCGCAGGTAGCGCGGTGTCGGCCGGCCGGAATCCTCGGTCTCAGGCGTCGGCGGGCGGGCGTCCAACGAGCATCGATTCCAGGAGGGCGGGAGAGAACGTATCCGCAGTCTTCACGTCGAGCTGTGCGCCCAGACCGTCCAGCACTCGGGTGAAGAACGACCGCGCGGAAGCGGCAAACACCACGTCTGCGACGTCAACGTCGCTCAAGCCGAGCTCCCGCAGCTCGTCAACGTCCTGCTGACTGACCGATGCCGCATCCCTGGCGACCTTGGCGGCGAATTGATACACCGCCCGGTCCTCTGGACTCAATGCCGCTCCGGTCGGGTCCTGGGCGATGACGACAAGGGTCTGCTCGTCACCGCACACCTCCCTCATGAACCGCGAATGGGCTGCCGTGCAATACGTGGAGTGCAACGCCCGTGCCGCCGCGATCGTCGCGAGTTCGAATCGCCGCCGCTCCATGCCTTCTCGTATCACGGCGTTCAGCGCGTTCCACGCCTGAGCCACGTCGGGTCGAGTCGAGAAGGCGCCCGCATAGTTCGGCAGAAACCCCCATGCGGCCCGCTGCTGTCGGTAATACTCGGCAAGGGCGCCGGTGGCCGCATCCTCGGCGACCGCGTCGATGAACATGTCGCAAGTCTCGACCCACAGGAGATCCGCGGCAACTGTGCGAGTCCAGATCTCATCGAGGAATACGGCGCCGATCTGCGCATGCCTTCCGGGCAGCGCCGTGCTCGCAAACGACGGATATCGCGGCGGTGCTCCAGCCACACGCGACGTGATCCGCGGTCGCCCCGCATAGGTAGGCAACCGCCTGCCCACACTGCAACGGCCGGAAATGCCGCCGATCGGCGCGGCGGCACACCCCTCCGATCAGTGTCCGGGTGATGGCACGACCGGACATGCCAATCCGAGAACGACGGCGATGCCCGAGTTAGGGACCTCGGTTTGCTCAGTTACCCCGAACGAAGTCGTGCACCTCGACAACTCGATGCTCCGGCTCGTCGCTCAAGTCCATGCCATTTTCAGATGCGACCTGCTTCATCGCAGGCATGAGCCGCTCCTCCTGGAACGTGCGGAACGCCTCCTCGGACTCCCACACGTCCATGATCCGAACTCTGCCGTCCTCCTCATAGTGGGTGTGCACAATCAACCCACCAG
>JALYVG010000136.1 GCA_030853345.1 Actinomycetota bacterium
ATCGATGATCAACTCACGGTCGCGGTAGCCGACGAGGTAGTTGTCGTAGGCCGAGAGCAGCCGCAGGCCGCGCTGCGGCGCCACCTCGCCGAGGGTGAAGCCCGACCGGCCGTTGACCTCGACCGGCATCAGCTCGTCGCGGATCTGGGCGATGGCCCGTCCGGACGGCAGCCCCGACCAGGTCGTGAAATCGGCGGCGGTGGCGGGGGAGAAGGCCTGGAAGAAGCGCCGCGCCAGCTCGGCCAGCGCATCGTCATGCCGCGGCCCGCTCGGCGCGTCGGGCAGCCACTCGTCCAGCAGCACGAACGTGGCGTCCCGGCCGCGGTCCGGGCCGCGACACACGAGGCCCAGCGTGCTGGCGAACAGCAGCAGATGCGTGGGCGCCTGATCAGCGGCGTCGATGACCACCCCACGCTCGGCGAGCGCGGCGACGACCTCGGCCCGGGAGCGCGGACCGCCGGCAATCACCTCGGGCAGGACGTCCATGGCCGAGGACAGCAACTCCGGCGTCAGCCCCAGGTCACGCCACCGCTTGCCGAACGCGCGGGCGATCGCCGGACCGGTCAATGCGGTGAGCCAGGTGACGTCGTCGGCGTCGACGAGGTGGATGGTGGCCCGCATGAGCGAGGCCCGGACAACGCTGTGCTCGACGTCCATCGCGTGGAACACGTCGGCTTCGGTGACACCGCCCGCGCGGGAGCGAACACCCAGCCGGGCCGCCTGCGGATCCTGCGCCTGCACCGCGGTGGTCAGCCGCGCGGCCTGCGCCACCGTCGAGGCCGGCCGGTCGGCGAAGCCGTGCCGTGATATCCGTTCGCCGAGGACGTCAGCTGCCTGGGTGACGCGCATCGACGCATTGTGCTGGATGCAATGATCGAAGCGTGTCGGGTTCGGTGTCTGGGTACCGTGGCCCGGCCCGCCGGTCACGCTGGCCGCGTGTCGTCATCGCGCTGATCGTCCTCGTGGGCCTGCTCGTCGCAGCCGACCGCATCGCGCTGGTCGTGGCCGAGCGAGCCACGGGCAGGACGATCCAAGTCGCCCAGGGGCTCGGCAGCGCACCCTCGGTGTCGGTGGCCGGCTTCCCGTTCCTGACCCAGCTGGTCGCGGGCCACTTCGGCAAGGTGACGCTGGCCGCGGCCGATCTCACCGTCGGCCAGCAGGGCAGGACCGTGCGCATCTCGACGGTGCAGGCGGTGCTGAACGGTGTCGACGTCGCCCGGGATCTGTCGTCGGTGCACGCAGATACGGCCACCGCGACGTCCGCCATCAGCTATCCGGACCTGTCGGCCACGATCGGGGTGCCGCTGAGTTACGGCGGCCCGAGCCAGGACGGCATTGGCCGGGTCACCGCACGTCAGTCCGTGTCGGTCGCCGGGCAGCAAGTCAGCGGGTCCGTCACGGCCGAGGTCAGGATCGAGGGCGGTGCGTTGCGGTTCGTCGCCCCGGTCGTCAGCATCGACGGTGCGGGCGGCGCGGCCGTCCCACAGCCGGTGGTGGACGAGTTCACTTCCCTGTTCGGCGACCCGCTGGCACTGACGAATCTGCCGTTCGGGTTGACGGTGCGCTCGGTCACCGCCGACCGTGCCGGCGTGCACATCACGTTGGCCGGCAGTGACGTGAGCTTCGAACGACCCTGATCGCGCACGCCTGCGGGGCAACCGCAGCGCACGCCTGCGGGGCAACCGCAGCTCACGCCTGCGGGCGACCGCCCACGTGCGAGATCGCGCGGGCAGCCAGTGCATGTCCGGCCCTCAGCGTCGTGCGCACGTCACCTCCGGACACCCGGGCCGCCAGGACACCTGCCGCGAACGCATCGCCGGCTCCCGTGGAGTCGATGGCGACCGACGCGGCGACCGGCACCTCGATGACGTCGCCGCCGTCGGACCACACCGCAGCGTCGGCTCCGCATTTCACGATCGCCTCCCCGCAGCGCTGCCCCAGGATCCGCGCCGCAGCCCCCGGGTCCGCGGTGCCGGTCAACACCGTTGCCTCGTCGCGGTTCGCGAAGACCAGCACGCCTGTCCCGACCCAGGACTGGAACAGATCCGGCCCGACGCCGGCCAGGGGCGCCGCCGAGGCGGTATCGACGGAGATCGGGCAGCCGGCCGAGTGCGCCAGAGCCAAGGCTTCGAGAGCGGCCGGCCGCGAGCCGGCCGTGAACAGGGCGTAGCCGGACAGGTGCAGGTATGAGCTCGGTCCGAACAGTTCCGCCGGCAGGCCGACGTCGCCGAGCCCGGCATTCGCGCCGGCCGAGGGCACCATGGTCCGCTCGCCGTCGACGTCGACGAGCACGATGCACGTCCCGGTCGGCCGGACCGGGTCGATGCTGACGGCCAGCTCGACGCCGGCCGCCCTCAACTCCTCGAGTGCGCGGCGCCCGAGCGCGTCGTCACCGACGCGGCCGACGAACGTGGTGGCCAGCCCCGCGCGAACCAGCCAGGCCGCGGTGTTGGCCGCCGACCCGCCGCCGTAGATGCCGACCGGCGCCGGTGTGTCGGAGCCGACGGCGAGCGGACCGGGCAACCGGGCCAGGACGTCCATCATCAGGTCGCCGAGGCAGACGACGCGGGTCATGGGGTGCAGTATGCGACGGCGACCTCGGCGGCCAGGCGTGCGTTGCCCAGCACCAGGGCGACATTGGCCGTGAGGGACGCCCCTCGGGTCTCGCGGTGGAAGAAGTCGAGCAGGAACGGCGTGACGTCCTTGCCGTGCACGCCGGCGCCCTCGGCAGCACCCAGACCCGCGGCCAGCACCCGGTCGTGCAGGTCGGCGTCCAACTCGTGCTTGGGCCCGATCGGATTGGCCAGCACCAGCCCGAAGCTGTCGGTGCCGAGGGCCGTCCTGGCCCGCAGCACGTCGGCAACGGCAGCGGGGGAGTCGACCCGCCAGTCGACTGGGCGGCCGGAGTCAGCCCGGTAGAAACCCGGGAACCGGGCGGTGCGATAGCCCAGCACCCCCACGTTCAGCGTCTCCAGCCGCTCGAGGGTGGCGCCCACGTCGAGGATCGACTTGACACCCGAACACACGACGAGCACCGGCGTCCGGGACAACGTCGTGAGGTCGGCCGACTCGTCCCACGTGTCGCGCGCGCCGCGGTGCACGCCACCGAGGCCGCCGGTGGCGAACAGCACGATCCCGGCACGGGCGGCCAGGTGCGCGGTGGCGGCGACGGTGGTGGCTCCCACGCCGCCTCGAGCGGCGACCGGGGCCAGGTCGCGCACGCTCACCTTGGCCACATTCGGATCGCCGGCCACTCGGCGCAATGCGTCGTCGTCCAGCCCGATTCGCGCGGTGCCGTCGACGACGGCGATGGTGGCCGGCACCGCGCCGCCCGCCCGAACGGCGTCCTCGATGTCGCGGGCGATGCGCAGGTTGTCCGGTCGCGGCAGCCCGTGGCTGATGATCGTGCTTTCCAGCGCCACCACCGGGCCCCCGGCCGCGAGCGCGGCGGCGACCTCAGGATGGATCAGCACACGGGCACCCTACGGCGCAGGACCAGCCCGACGAGCAGGGTGGACAGCGCCGCCACCGCGAAGGAGATCAGCGAGGCGCTCATCCACGTGGCTGGGGTGAAATGCAGCCACGAATCGACGCGCACCCAGATGGTGGACCACCACGCGACATAGCCGGGGTTGACGAGTTGGTAGGCGCAGAACCCGAGCGCCCACGGGATAAGCGTGGACCACCGCGGCGGCACGTCCTCCCCGAGCGCCCACCGCATCCGCGAGATCAGGAAGTAGTCGACGACGAGCACGCCGAGCAGCGGCACGAACACCGAGCCGATGAGGATGAGAAAGTTCTCGTAGTCGCTGATGTCGAGAGCCAGCGCGAAGATCGTCGCGGCTGCGCCGACGACCAGGGCCAGCGCCCGGCGGTCCCACCGTGGCCGGAAGTTCTGGACCGACACCGCCGTGGAGTAGGTGTCGGCGAAGGACTGGTCGAGTTCGCGGACCGCAATCACGGCGAACGCGAGGGTGCCGAACGGCACGGCCATGAACGACCCGAAGATCTGACCCGGGTCGCGATGCGCGACGGTGACCAGTGCGATCAGGCCGAGCGCGTAACAGGCGATCTGGGTGATCGAGTACCCGACGAACGCGCCGGTGAACGCGTCCTTGGCCGAGCGTGCATGGCGGGAATAGTCCGAAGCCAGCGGCACATACGACACCGAGACGCCGATGACAGTATCGACTGCAATCCAGAACCCGTTCCATGACCCGTGGCCGAACGACGGTAAGGGATGGCGCATGAGCTGCACGAACAGGTAGGCCAGCGCGACCAGCACCGCCACGGTGACGTACTTGCGCAGCACGCGGATCCAGCCGAGCGGCCGCAGCGCGAGCAGGGTGGTGAGAATCCCGGCGCCGAGGACATACGCCCACTTCGGGATGCCCGGCGCGATCTGGTGCATCGCGGTACCGATGGTCACGAGCTCGAACGTCGTCCAGCCGAGAAGTTGGACGACGTTCAGCACGGTCGGCAGGTAGGAAGGCCTGGTGCCGAACAGCCCGCGCAGCAGCACCATCGCTGGGGCGCCGGTGCGCGCGCCCGGAATTGCCGCGAGGGCGATGCCCAGCGAACCGAGGATGGTCCCGACGAGCAGCGCCACGACGGCGGCGCCGAGCGACATCCCGGGCTCGGCGATGGGGACCAGGAGAAATATGGCCCCGGTGAACCCGAGGATGCTCACCCCGAGGTTTCCCCACAGGCCGAGCTGGTCGATGAGTCGCAGTGCGCGCGGCGACTCCTCGACGAGGGTGTGCGGAACCTCGGCATGGTCGAGAGGTGCAGACGTACGGGTTTCAGACTTGCGTGTATCGACGGTCATCAGCTCTTCCTTCGCCGGCATTACCCGGTCAGGTTCGGCGGTCGGCGGCGCGTGATGCCGCCCTCTCAGCCCGGTTGCCCGAGCTCCCGCGGTGCGCGGCCCATCTTACGCCCGCCTCGCCCCGCCGAGTGGCACGTATGCGCAGTGGTCGGTGACCAGCGAGCACCGGCCGGCACCGTGACCACTCGCACGGGGTACGTCGTGCCGGGGGATGATGTGCTCGTGCCGCACGAGAGGATTCCGCCGGCCTACCGGGCTGTGATGACGCTCGCCGCCCCGATCGTGCGGTGGTGGGGGCGGTTGGAGGTTGTCGGCGCCGATGTCCTGCCAGCGTCCGGGGCGGCCCTGCTGATCGCCAACCACGACAGCGCCTGGGACCCGCTGATCCTGGGCGTGGCCGCGATGCCGCGGCGCCAGCTGCGTGCCCTGGCCAAGTCGTCGCTGTGGCGCGCGCCGCCGGCGGCCTGGCTGCTCGACCAGATGGGCCAGATCCCGATCGAACGCGGCCGGTTCGACACCCAGGCGCTGGCGGTCGCCATCGAGGCGCTGCGGGCCGGGGCATGCGTGGGCATCTTCCCGGAGGGCACCGTCTCCCGGGGGCAGCCGCTGCGCCCGCTCAGCGGCGCCGGGCGGCTCGCGCTGTCCGCGCCGGGCGCACCGGTCATCTGCGCCAGTGTGAGCGGCGCCGTCGACGTCGTGCGGTTCCCGAAGCGGCCGCAGATCCGGGTGGAATTCTTCCCGCCGTCCGGCGGGCCGCCGCGCCCGGGTGAGACTGCGGTCGGGTTGACCAAGCGGACGATGGCCGAGGTACGCGACCGCGCACCGTTCGCTGTACCCGGGCGGCGTCGAAAGGCCGCCGAATTTCGACGCCTGGCCGCCGAAGCCGCCAGCCCGCGCCCCTAGCCGGTGCCTTCCGGGCGCCCGGCATCATGGTGGTGTGCCGGCCAGCCTCGATCACGCGACGATCTGTGCCTCGGACTTCCCCGCGAGCCTGGCCTTCTACGACGCCGCACTCGGGGCGCTCGGGCTGGTCCGCGCCGCGGAATACGGGGACGAGGAGGAGGCGGAGCACAGCATCGAGGCGGCCGGCTGGGGGCTGCCTGGCGCTGCCCCGCTGCTGTGGCTGGTCGCCGCCGAGACACCCACCCGGGCGGTGCACGTGTGCCTGCGGGCGCAGTCCCGGGCCGAGGTCGAGGCCTTCCACGCTGCCGCGCTCAGCGCAGGCGGCCGATCACAGGACGCGCCACGCCGATGGGCGATCTTCCGGCCGGGCGAGTTCAACGCGGTCGTCCGCGACCCGGGCGGCAATCGGATCGAGGCCGTCGCGGCGGAGTGATGGATGTGTGCCTGGAGTACGTCGGCGAGCGCCAGCCGCTCAGACGTCGGCGAAGTGCTGCACGTCCGGCGGCGCCGCGAAGAACGGTCCTATCGCGGCGCGCCACCGGCCGAAGCGCTCGGTGCCGCGGAACTCCTGCTCGTGCGCTTCGACGGAGTCCCACTCGACGAGCAGCACGAACCGCGACGGCGACTCGATCCCGCGGGTCATGCGCACCGAGCGGCAGCCCGGCGTCGAGGTCACGACGTCCCGGACGCCGCGGTAGGCGAGTGCGAAATCCTGCTCCGCGCCGGGCGTGACGGTGATGACAGCCACCTCGAGAACCATGGCGCCAGCTTGGCAGAAACCGGGCACTGACTGCCAACTACACCAGTGGGCCTGGATTAACATGCGTCACTCCTGGCACACTGGCCACATGGCCGTGGTTCGGATCCTGTCGTCGTGCGCGGCCGTGGTGGCCGTGGCCGGTTGCGCCTCGCTCGCCCTTGCCATGGCCGGAGCCACTAACCCGGCCCAGGCACCGGTCACCCCGTACGCGATGCCGACGCGGGACGTGCCGTCCGATCCAGCCGCAGCAACGCCCATCCCGCACCGGACGGGGGCGGTGGCACAGGCCGCGCCGCGGCCGGCCTCGGTGGCGCATGCCGTGACACCACGCCCGAGCGTTACTGCCCGCGTGCAGAGCACCGTGCGCCAGCCGGCGTCGAAAGCCGCGGCCGGGGCGGCACCGAAGACGGTCCCGAAAGCAACCGCACGGGCCATCCCACGGGCGACGCCGAAGCCGACCCTCCGGCGCGGCCAGGCACTGCCGGTAGCCGGCACGACGGCCGGAGCGACGCGCGTGATCACCGTCCGGGCTTCGTCGTCGCGCAGCACCGTCGCCACCCTGCAGGCTTGGGTGGCCGCACCGGGCGGCGGCTGGCTGGCGCACGGCGGGCCGATCCCTGCGCACATAGGCGCTGACGGGCTCAGCAGCACACCCGGCGAAACCCGCTCAGCCACGCCGGTGGGCAGCTTCACCCTCACCCAGGCGTTCGGCGCGTACGCCAACCCCGGCACCGCCCTGCCGTACTTCCCGACCAACTCCTCGGACTGGTGGATCAGCCAGGCCGGTCCCCTGTACAACACCCATCAGCACTGCGCTTCGGGATGCGGATTCACCCATGGCGCCCCGAACGAGCATCTGGCCTACGAGCTGCCCTACTACCGCTATGCCGTAGTCATCGACTACAACACCCGAAACGCGCCGGGCGGCGTACACCAGGGCCGGGGCAGCGCGTTCTTCCTGCACGTCACCGACGGTTCCGCCACGGCCGGCTGCGTCGCGATCTCGCAGACGAACCTGGTGGCCGTCATGAAGTGGCTCACGCCGGCCGCCCATCCCAGGATCCTTCTCGGCGTGGCATGACACCCTGGGTGCGTGGCATCAGCCTTTCGTAGGTGTGCGCTCGGCGCGACCGCACTGCTGAGCCTGGCCGCGTGCACCTCGGCGCCGGCCGGCGACCGTGACACGCCCCCGCCGAGCGCGCCCGCCAAGTCTGTGCCGAGCACCCCCTCGCACACCTCCCCCCCATCGCCGCACCGCCCGGACCAACCCGAACACAGCCCGGCCCGTTCCGCCCTGCCGACCAGCACGCCCAGCGCGAGCCGCCCGGCGCAGCCGCCCGCTAGGACCGGGCTGCCGTTGGCCTTCCCGACCGGCGCGGCGAGCCGGGTGATCACCGTCGTCGCAGCGTCCACGTCGAGCACCGTGGCTACCTTGCAGGCCTACGAGAAGTCGGGCACCGGATGGCACCCGCGCGGCGCGGCGATCAGTGCCCACCTCGGCTCAGCCGGTCTGTCCAGCCACCCGAGCGAGTCGCAAACGGCTACCCCGATGGGCAGCTTCACGCTCACCGAGGCATTCGGCCACAACCCCAATCCCGGGACGTCGCTGCCCTACCGGCAGACCACGCCAGCGGACTGGTGGATCAGTCAGCCCGGCCCGCTGTACAACACCCTGCAGCACTGCACGGCAAGCTGCGGGTTCACCCAGGGCGATCCCAACGAGCACCTCTACTACCTGACGCCGTTCTACAACTACGCCGTGGTGATCGACTACAACCGGGCGCCAGCCACACCGGGCGCCGGCAGTGCGTTCTTCCTGCACGTGACCGACGGTGCCCCCACAGCCGGCTGTGTGGCGATCCCGCAAGCCGACCTCGTCGACCTGATGGCCTGGCTCACCCCGGCGGCGCAACCGCGGATCCTGATCGGGCTCGGCTGAGCCGCGGCTCAACGAACCCCGTCGCGGGCGAACCGGGCGGCCCCGAGCAGGGGCGCATGGTGCTGATCAGCGGCCACCACGATCGGCGGCGGCGCGACGTCGCCCGCAAGGCCCTCCCGGAACCACGGCCCGAACAAGTCCCAGGACGCCGACATCGAGCCCCCCACGACGACGACATCGGACGCGAAGTCACGCAGGCACGGGCCGAGCGCGCCGCCGAGCGCCCGCATCGCGTGCTCCAGCACGCCGCGGGCCGCAATCTCGCCCCGTCGGGCCGCTGCCGCGATCTCGCGGACGTCGGCGACACCACCCGAGGCCGAGAGGTAGGCGCGGCGGATTGCCCGGCTGGAGACGGTCTCCTCGAGCGGGGCGCCCGCGATCTCGAGCCGATGTGCGCGTCCGTCACGGGGGATACCCGGGCCTGAGGAGACGATCTGCCCGTCGACGAGCCAGCCGGTGCCCACACCGGTGCCCAGGGTCAGGCCGAGGCAGCGGCGGTGACCGGCCGCGGCGCCGTAGGCCCACTCACCGAGGACGAAGGCGTCCGCGTCGTTCAGGAACACCACCCCGGCCGCGGGTCCGGGCAGTCGTCGCGTCAGCGCGTCACGCAGGTCCATGCCGCGCATCGATTCGAACTTGCCGACTCCGTCGAACAACGCGATGCCCTGCGCGTAGTCGAACGGGTCGGGCATGGCCACGCCCCACGTCGCCCGCTGGGGTGCGGCCACCGCCGCGGCTGCCCCCACGAGGGCGTCCAGGATCTCTGCCGACGATGCGGCGCCGTCGATGTCGCGACGATGGGCCCGGCCGACCAGGGTCCCGGCCGACACGTCGACCAGGGCCGCGCTCACGTGGCTGCCGCCGACGTCGAGCACCGGCACCGGCGGACTCGCCACCTCGTGGTTCTGGCCCATGCACGCCTAGCCCGGCTGGATGAACTGAGCGACCAAACCCGGCTTGGCCTGCTCCGCGAAAGCGATCGCGTCAGGCTCGGCCAGGTCGTAGATGCGGTATTTCTGCTTGCCGGCCGCGGTC
This sequence comes from Actinomycetota bacterium, assembly GCA_030853345.1. GTDB lineage: Bacteria > Actinomycetota > Actinomycetes > Mycobacteriales > Jatrophihabitantaceae > QHCC01. Next base: position 9,466 of record JALYVG010000136.1, read on the forward strand.
GTGGCAGTCAGCGTGGTCAGCCCGAAGCGGCGTTGGAAGTACGTGCTGGTGAGATTCCAACCGATCACCCCGTCGCGGTCGATGACGCTGCGCCGGCGCACGAGCGAGCCCGAGGAGGCCACGACGTAGTGATCTGCGAGCGCGTGGCCCAGGCTCCGGTACCGGTCCCGGCCGAGTGGCACCGCCACCACGAGCGAAACGAGGGAGACGAACCAGACGTAGCGCGACGTGTCGGTGAGCCAGCAGAGCAGAGCGATGACGCCGATAAGGGCAAGCGCCCCGACGACCGCCCGCATCATCCGCCGCCGCCGGGCCACCTCGCCGTGCGGCCGCAGCGCGACGGTGAACGGAGCCGAGGTCCCGAGTACGTCGACCGCGACCCGGACCGCGACGGCACGAGGGGCCGGCGGCACCAGCAGGCCGCTGCCCTGCTCGGCACCACGCCCACTCTTCAGCCCGGTCGCGATCGCCACACACCGCGCGGAACCTACCCAGCGCAGCAGGATGGACTCCGACACCTCCGCACCGTGTAGCCGCCGGCGCTCGATGCTCGTGGCGCGGGTGGTGATCAAGCCGCGGGTGACCTGCAACGTCCCGCCGGTGTGCCGGGTCAGCCGGAAGTTCCAGAAGGCCAGCACGTAGCCCACCGTCGAGGCCACGGCGACGAACAGGAGGACGATCAGGACGATCACCGCGATGTCGACGACGAGCGGGGTGTGGCGGAGCTGGTCGGTGATCGTGCGCAGTGGGCCGACGTCGGTCACGTTGACGTGGGCTTCGTTCACCATCCGCCAGGCGAACCCGAACAGGGCCAGCCCGGTGATCGCGCCGGACAGCGTGAACGGCGCATAGCGCACCCAGGACCGGTTGAGCCGGACGATCTCCTCCTCGACCGGCGGCACCGTCAGGGTGCTGTCGAGGCCCTGCGCCGTCGACTGCCCGCGGTGCAGGAGTTCTGCGCGCAGCAGGCCGGCCGCCTCGGTGCTCAACCCGTCGAGGGCGATGCGGTCGCGGCCCTTGCGGTCCGAGGTGCCGGTGCCGACGACGACCTTGGCCAGGCCCAGGACGCGGTGCAGCAGGTGGGCGGTGACGTCGACCGTGCGCACTCGGTCCAGGGGCGCCGCGACGGAGGTGCGGCGTAACAGCCCGCGCCGTAACTGGATCTGCTCCGGGGTGATCCGGAACCGGGTCGTCACCCACCGCAGCAGTGAGAACGTCGTCACGAGGGCAGCCCCGATGAGGCTCCAGACGAAGCCCTGCCCGCTCCCGCCGCTGGCGAGGAACACCCCGGCCAGGGCGGGCACTGCTCTGCCCAGTTCGATCACCGGGTGCACGAGAAGCATCCGCGGGCTCAGCCGCCGCCACCCGATGTCGGGGGAGACCGGGGCCTCGGACAGCGTGGTGCTCATGTACCGTCGCCGCCCGCTGCCTGGGTGCGCACCGTGAGCTCGTCGACCAGACCCGCCGCCATGTCCCGGGCCAGGCCGTGGATCTTCAGCGGGCCGGCGGCCGAGGCCGTGGTGACCGTGACGTTCGCGAGTCCGAACAGTTGCTCGATGGGACCGCGTTCGGTGTCGACGGTCTGGATACGCGACACCGGCGCGATACGGCGCTCCTGCTTGAACCAGCCGGACTGGGTGTAGACGGCCGTGGCAGTGTTCTCCCAACGGTGCACCCGGTAGCGCCACTGCGGCATCACGATGAGGTGGGCGGCGGCGAGGGCAACCGTCAGGACGACGACGACCGCAGGAACGATTGTCGATGACGCGGTGGCCCAGACGAGGACCTCCACCGACAGTGCGAGCAGCCAGCCCGGTAGCGCCCGCACCGCCCAGTACCACCGCGCCCGGGGGCTGACGAGGTTGGCCGGAGCCCGCAGGCGCAGTTCGGTCACTGCTCCATCGTGCCCTGCCGCACCCCGGCCGCGGCAGGCGGCGAGCGCACTCGTCGACGATGACAGTTGTCAGCACTGACCCGTGCGGCGTCGCTGGGTGCGAGACTCGTGCCGTGACGGCTGATCGCAACGTGCTCGGCGGCGAACTCGAGGTCTGCGGCGCCGACCCGCTCACCGGGTTCTTCCGCGACGGATGCTGCAGCACCGGGCCCGAGGACCTCGGCAGCCACACCATCTGCGCAGTGGCGACCCGCGAATTCCTCGAGCATCAACGCTCGGTCGGCAACGACCTGAGCACGCCGGTGCCGCAGTACCAGTTCCCGGGGCTGCAGCCGGGGGATCGCTGGTGTGTCGTCGCGGCCCGGTGGCTACAGGCCTACGAAGACGGGGTGGCCGCGCCGGTCGTGCTGGCGGCCACGCATGAGCGGGCGACCGAGACCGTGCCGCTGGACTTGTTGCGCGAGCACGCCGTCGATGTGCCCGGCGACCTCAGCTCGCTGGCCTGACAGAGGCCCTGGTCGACGGGCGGTCACGGCCGGTAGGACAGCGGCCGGTTGGGGCTACCAGCCCCGGGCGCGCCATTCCGCGATGTGCGGACGCTCGGCGCCGAGGGTGGAGTCGCTGCCGTGGCCCGGGTAGAACCAGGTCTCGTCGGGCAGCTCGCCGAAGACGCGCGATTCGACGTCGTCGACGAGGGAGGTGAAGTCCTCGGGTGAACCGGTCTTGCCGACGCCGCCGGGGAACAGCGAGTCGCCGGTGAACAGATGCGGTGTGCCCCGCGGGTCGCGGTACAACACGGCGATGGAGCCGGGGGTGTGCCCGCGCAGCGCGATGATCTCCAGTGACACGTCGCCCACGGTGATCGAGTCGCCGTGGTTGAGTCGCTCGTCCACCGCTACCGGTAGTTCGTCCGCGTCCGGGTCGCCGGCATAGACGGCAGCGTCGGCCGCCTCGACGACTGCAGCCAGGGCCTGCCAGTGGTCGGGATGACGGTGCGTGGTCAGCACCGCCGACACCGGTGGTCCGTCGAAGGAAATCAGCTCGCGCAGCCGGTCCGCCTCGTTGGCCGCGTCGATAAGCAGCCCTTCACCGGTGCTGGGGCAGCGCAGCAGGTAGGCGTTGTTGTCCATCGGCCCGACGGCCAGCTTCGCGATGGTCAGCCCCGGCAGCCGCCGGACGTCCTTCGGCCCGCCGACCTCGACCTTGCCCGTGTACTCCTCAGTCATGTCGCCGACGTTAGCGCCCCGCGCTGCGCTAGTCGAAGATCGGTTCGAACTCCTCGGTCGGCGGTCCGGACGTCAGATCCAGCGCCATGTCGGGCAGGAAGCGCAGCACGCCGTCGACGTAGGAGGCGACCGCCGCCGCCCGCCCGACGTCATGGCCCTGTGCCTCGGACAGGAACCAGCGGTGCTCGTTGATCTCGTGGAACAGCTCAGCGTCGGGCATCTTGCCCCGCTCCTCGCGTGGAACCAGGGCAAGCGTCGCGTCGTACTTCTCGCTCAGCCAGCGTCGCGCCGCCGTCTCCTCACTGATCGTCTCGCCGCAGCCCTCTTCCCATTTCGCGCGGAACCGGGCCAGGTCGGCGAGCAGCGCACGGGCTTCGTTCTCCTGCACCCGCAGGCCGGTCAGCCGGAACAGGGAACGCTGGTGGTGACCCGGCTCGACGACCTGCGTCTCGAAACGCAGCTTGCGGCCGTCCTGCTCGGTGCGGATAGCCATCTCGGCCACGTCGAAGCCGAGGCTGTTCAGGCGCCGCACGCGGTGGTTGATGCGGTAGCTCTCGTCGCGCGCGACGACCTCGTCGCGGTTGAGCTCGTCCCACAACTGCTCGTAGCGTGGCGCGAGCGCGGTCGCCGTCCTGATGGGGTCGATCGACTCGGCCAGGAAACCGCCGGCTTCGAGGTCGAACATCTCACCGGCGATGTTCTCGGTGGCTATCGCGAGGTCGTTCGCGCGTTGGCCACGGGACAGGTTCGGGTGCAGTTCGCCGGTCTCGGCGTCGACGAGGTAGGCGGCCAGCGCCCCCGCGTCGCGGCGGAACAACGTGTTCGACAGCGAGCAGTCACCCCAGTAGAAGCCGGCCAGGTGCAGGCGGACGAACAGTTCGGCCAAGGCGTCGAGCAGCCGGTCGCTCAGTGCCGGCAGGCCGCGGCCGGTGAACAGCGAGCGGTAGGGCAGCGAGAACGTCAGGTGCTTGGTGAGCAGCAGGCCGGGTAGCTCGCGGCCGTCGTCAGCCGTGCGGTCGACGACCGAGCCGTAAGCGTCCACGACTGGCACTGAGCGATCCGCCAGCATGCGCAACAGGGAGTGTTCGCGCAGCACGAAGCGGTCCGTGGCCTCCTTCACCGCGAAGATTTCACCGTCGGCTTCGACGAATCGCACGATGTGGCGCGAGATGCCCCGCGGGACGTGCACGATTAGGGACTCGTCCCATTCGGCCAGCGGCAGGCCGTACGGGAGGTCGAGCAGGTCGGTATTGGTGCCGTGCGTGGTGAGGCGGTAGGTGCTCACGCGGCCAGCCTATGGGCTGGGTGTTTCCGGCACGCTACGAGACATCGAGGGCGAGCAGCGTGTTCTCGACGACCTCGGTGAGCGCCGGGTGGATCCAGTACTGGCCCTCGGCCATGTCCCGGACGCCGAGGCCGAAGCTCATCGCCTGGATCAGTGGCTGGATGAGAGCGGCCGCCTGCTCACCCATGAGGTGCGCCCCGAGCAACCGCCCGGTGGCTGGGTCGGCGATCAGCTTGCACAGACTCGTCGTGTCCTCCATCGCCCAGCCGTAGGCCGTGCTGCCATAGCCGCGCACCGCGGTGACGAACGGTTGCCCGGTCGCGGCGGCCTGCTCCTCGGTCAGCCCCACGGTGGCCAGTTGCGGGTGGGTGAACACCGCAGACGGGACGAATCGGTGGTCGACCTCGATCAACGCATCCGGGTGCGCCAGGTTGTGTGCCACCACGCGCGCCTCGTGGTTGGCGACGTGCTTGAGTTGGTCCGGGGCGCACACATCGCCCAACGCCCAGATGTGCTCGATGCTGGTGCGCTGGAAACGGTCGACGACGATCCGGCCGTCGGGGCGCACGTCGACGCCAGCCGCGGCCACATTCATCTTGTCCGAGTTGGGCACCCGGCCCGTGGCGACGAGTAGCAGATCCGCCTCGACCACCGAGCCATCGAGCAGGTCGAGGCGCACGCCGTCGCCGAAGCGCTCGATCGAGCTCACGCCGGCATCGAGCCGGACGTCCCAGCGATCCTTCACCAGGTCGGTGAACCGCCCGGCGATCTCGAGGTCGAGGTGACGCAGCAACGGGCTGCTGCGCGCTATCACAGTGGTGGGCACCCCGAATGCCGCAAAGATGTGCGCGAACTCGGCCGCGATGTACCCGCCGCCCAGGATCGCGATGCTGCCGGGCAGGTCGTCGATGCGCATGATCGTGTCGGATGTGTGAAACGGCACCTCGGTGGCCGTCACCACCGCCGGCACCACCGGGCGTGAACCCGTGGCCAGGACGATCCGGTCGGCGGTGATCGTCTGGCCGGTGGACAGTTCGAGGGTGCGCGCGTCGAGGAAATCCGCGTGCGCCTCGAACAGCGCCGTGTTCGGAGACCCGCTCGCCCGGTACTCCCGCCCGCCGGAGGCGATGGCGTCGATCCGGCCGAACACGCGGTCGCGGATGTCGCGCCAGCGCACCTCGGCCACCCGGGCGTCGACCCCGAGCCGTGTGCTGTGCCGCACCGCCTCGGCCAGGTCTGCGGGATAGACCAACATCTTGGTGGGGATGCAGCCGACGTTCAGGCAGGTGCCACCGAATGTCGACTCCTCGATGACCGCGACCTGCCAGCCGTCGAAGTCCGCGCCGACGAGTGAATTGCCCGAACCGGAACCAATGATCGCGAGGTCGAAATGCTGCACCCGACGACGGTAACCCAGCGCCACTCACCGGGCCGCCGCCCGGCTACCACTCACCGGGCCGCCGCCGCGGCTACCACTCACCGGGCCGCCGCCGCGGCTACGACTCGCCGGGCCGCCGCCGCGGCTACCACCTGCCGACCGCCTCGGCCATCAGGTCGCCGAACAGGTGCTCGAACTCGATCGTGTCCAGCCCTCGGCCGGAGAACCACCGGCAGACGTTCTCGCAGTCACGATGCAGGTAGTCCGGTCCCTGCGGGTTGGCGACCAGGTCCACGACCTGCGGCAGGTCGATCATCACCAGCCGGCCGCGGTGCACCAGCAGGTTGTAGGCCGAGAGGTCACCGTGGGCCAGGCCGTTCCGGGCGAGCAGCCGCATCGCCGCGACGCACTGTTCGAACAGGTCGGCCAATTCGAGCGGGGACGGTCGTTGCTGGGCCAGGCGGGGCGCCGCCGCACCGTCCGGATCGCCGATGAACTCCATGATCAACTCGGTGCCGGAGAGCTGCACCGGGTAAGGCACCGGCGCGCCGGCCAGCCAGAGTGAGCTCAGCGCGCTGAACTCGGCGGCGGCCCACTGGCCCGAGAGCAGATCGCGCCCGAACGTCGTGCGCCGGGCCATCGCGCGGGTGTCACGGGTGCGGCGGGTGCGCCGACCCTCCTGGTAACCCGCGTCGCGATGGAACATGCGGTGCTCGGCGGTGCGGTAGCGCTTGGCGGCCAGGAGCGACTCGAGGCCGCCGTCCAGGGCGCGGCGCATCAGATGGACGTCGGCTTCCTTGCCGGTCTTGAGGATGCCGAGTTCGGTGTCGATGGCCGACAGTTCGGTGACCACCCAATCGGGCCTGGGTTCGGGGCCGTGGGTGGCGGTGTCCCACGTGGAAAAGGCGGGCTCTCGGTAGGACTCAGTGAATTGTTCGTCGAACGATGTTGGGTCCAGTTGCACTGGAGGACTCCTCGGGAAGGCTCGCGCCGGTACCGGAAGTCGGCTGCTCAGCGCGAAGGGGGACGGGCGGGCAGGGAGCTCACCCGGGCGGCGGTCATCAACACGGGGATCCCTCCTTCGCAACCGTCGGCGCTCCACGAGCGCGAATCAGCGTCCACCTTCGTCCCCCGATAACCCGCGCGCAAGCGAATTTGCAGATGGATAGCCTTGCGTCGTGCTGCGACTGTCCACGCTGTTCCTCCGCACCCTGCGCGACGACCCCGCCGATGCCGAGGTGCCGAGCCATCGGCTGCTCGTGCGCGCGGGATACGTGCGGCGGGTGGGGCCGGGCATCTACTCCTGGCTGCCGCTCGGGCTGGCGGTGCTCAACAAGGTCGAACAGGTTGTGCGCGAGGAGATGGCCTCGATCGGCTCGCAGGAGGTGCACTTCCCTTCGCTGATCCCGCGCGAGATCTTCGAGGAGAGCGGTCGCTGGGCCGCCTACGGCGACGGCTTGTTCCGGCTGCGCGACCGCAAAGGCGCGGAGTACCTGCTCGGCCCGACCCACGAAGAGCTGTTCACCTTACTGGTGAAGGGCGAGTACTCGTCCTACAAGGATTACCCGCTTTCGCTCTACCAGATTCAGACGAAGTATCGCGATGAGGCGCGTCCCCGCGCCGGAATCCTGCGCGGGCGCGAGTTCATCATGAAGGACTCCTACTCCTTCGACCTGTCCGATGAGGGGCTGGCCGCGTCGTACCGGGCACACCGCGATGCCTATGAGCGGATCTTCAGCCGGCTCGGCTTCGACTACCGGATCGTGTTCGCGGTGTCGGGGGCGATGGGCGGCTCCGCGTCCGAAGAGTTCCTGGCGCCGGCGCCGTCGGGTGAGGACACCTTCGTCCAGTGCACCAACTGCGACTACGCGGCCAACACCGAGGCCGTCGAGATCGCCGCGCCGGACGCGCACGACCCCCTCGACCACCCGGCCCAGCAGGTGCTGGACACCCCGGACACCCCCACCATCCAGACGCTGGTCGACCGGCTCAACGAGATGGACCTCGGTCGTGAGTTCACCGCGGCCGACACGCTCAAGAACGTCGTGCTCCGCACCCGCGCACCCGGATCGGCGGAGTGGGAACTGCTCGTGGTCGGGGTGCCAGGCGATCGGGAGGTGGACCTCAAGCGCATCGGCGGTCAGCTGGAGCCGGTCGAGGTTGAGCAGGCCGGGCCTGACGACCTGGCGAAGGCGCCCACCCTGGTGAAGGGCTACATCGGCCCGCAGCTGCTCGCCGACGCCGAGATCCGCTACCTCGTCGACCCGCTGGTCGTCGAGGGCAGCGCGTGGGTGACCGGCGCCAACGAACAGGACAAGCACGCCGCCTTCGTGGTCCGAGGGCGCGAGTTCACCCCGGATGGCGAGATCGGCGCCGTCGAGATCCGCGACGGGGACCGGTGCGCGCGGTGCGGCAGTCCGTTGGAGATCGCCCGCGGCATCGAACTGGGCCACGTCTTCCAGCTCGGGCGCAACTACGCCGACGTGTTCGGGCTGAGCGCACTGAACGAGCACGGCAAGCCGGTGACGGTGACCATGGGCTCTTACGGGGTGGGAATTACCCGGGCCGTGGCCGCCCTGGCCGAACAGACCTACGACGAGAAGGGGCTCTGCTGGCCGCGCATCGTCGCGCCGGCCGACGTGCACATCGTCGCTACCGGCAAGGACGACGCGGTGTTCCAGGGGGCGTCCTCGATCGCGGACGGTCTCGAGGCCGGTGGCGTGCGGGTGCTCTACGACGACCGTCGCGGCGTCTCGCCGGGCGTGAAGTTCAAGGACGCCGAACTGCTGGGGGTGCCGACGATCGTGATCGTGGGCAAGAACCTCGCCGAGGGCGTGATCGAACTGCGCGATCGCCGCAGCGACGAGCGCACGGATGTTCCGGTCGCTGACGCGGTGGATGCGATCACCGCCGCCATCCGGAGTTGATCTCGATGCGAGTCCGCTGCCCCCACGACCGAACTAGCCCAGGATCGCCGACGCGATGCTCCCGATGCCGACGCGTCCGCTGAGCGAGATCGTCGAGGCGGGGTGGGCCGAGGCGCTCGCGCCGGTGGCCGACCGGATCGCGGCGATGGGGGAGTTCCTCCGCGCCGAGATCGCGGCTGGGCGCAGCTATCTGCCGGCCGGCAAGGACGTCCTGCGTGCCTTCACCCAGCCGTTCGCTGACGTGCGGGTGCTGATCGTCGGCCAGGACCCGTACCCCACCCCGGGACATCCGGTCGGTCTGTCCTTCTCGGTTGAGCCTGACGTGCGGCCGATCCCGCGCAGCCTGCAGAACATTTACCGCGAGTTGGGCACCGACCTCGGGCTGCCGGCTCCCGGGAACGGTGACCTGAGGCCGTGGGCGCAGCACGGGGTATTGCTGCTGAACAGGGTGCTGACCGTGGCGCCCGGGGCTTCGGCGGCGCACCGCGGCAAGGGCTGGGAGGCCGTCACCGATCAGGCGATCCGCGCGCTGGTGGCCCGGGGCACCCCGCTGGTCGCCATTCTGTGGGGCCGCGACGCGCACACGCTGCGTCCGATGATGGCCGACGTGCCGTGCATCGAGTCCGCCCACCCCAGCCCGATGTCGGCCGACCGCGGGTTCTTCGGCTCTCGCCCGTTCAGCCGCGCCAACGCCCTGCTCGTCGAACAGGGGGGCGAACCCGTCGACTGGAATCTGTCCTGACGTCTCATCTGCGCCACTGGCGGGCTGAGGGCGGCCACCCGGTCGGCGACGGAGAAGCTAGTGGCTACCGGGTCGGCAGCGGGCAAACGGGGGGACAGCTAAGCGAGACGGGCGGGGAATCCGCCGGTCGCCACCGGCCCCCAGCGGGTCGGGGTGACCCGGAGCAGCGACTTGCCTTGCTCGATCATCGCGCTCCGGTACTCGTCCCAGTCCGGGTGCTCGCCGGCGATCGCGCGGTAGTAGTCGACGAGCGGCTCCAGCGCCTCGGGCGGATCGAGCACCTCGGCCGTCCCGTCGACCTGGGCCCAGGCCCCACCGAAGTCGTCAGAGAGAACCAGGACGCTGCACTGCGGTGTCCTGCGCAGGTTGGTCACTTTGGCCCGCTCCGGGTAGCTGGACACGACGATCCGGCCCTGGTGGTCTAAGCCTCCGGTGACAGGTGATGCCTGCACCGCCCCGTCCCGGCGGCGGGTGATCAGAATCATCTGGTGACGCGGCCGGACGAAGTCGAGCAATTCGGCGCGGCTGACGGCGGTGGTGGTGGCGGTCATCCGCGGCATCGTCGTTCCTCTTGGCCCTCGAGTGGGCATGTTGTCGGTGTCCTTCACTACTCTCAGGGTGGACTGCGCTGGCCCACGCCGGTGTTGAGCAGGTGTTGGTGTCTCATACCCACAATCGCCACAGGAAGAGCGCTGAAGCAGCTTTGAACGACCGTCTGATCGTGCGTGGCGCCCGAGAGCACAACCTCAAGGACGTCAATATCGACCTGCCCCGAGATGCCCTGATCGTGTTCACCGGGCTGTCCGGCTCGGGCAAGTCCAGCCTGGCCTTCGACACGATTTTCGCCGAGGGTCAGCGCCGCTACGTCGAGTCCCTCTCGGCCTATGCCCGCCAGTTCCTGGGGCAGATGGACAAGCCCGATGTCGATTTCATCGAAGGCTTGTCGCCGGCCGTCTCGATCGACCAGAAGTCCACCTCGCGCAACCCGCGTTCGACCGTCGGCACGATCACCGAGGTCTATGACTACCTGCGCCTGCTCTACGCCCGCATCGGCAAGCCGCACTGCCCGTTCTGCGGCGAGCCGATCAGCAAGCAAACCCCCCAGCAGATCGTCGATCGTATCCTCGAGATGCCCGACGGCACCCGCTTCCAGGTCCTGGCCCCGGTCATCCGCGAGCGCAAGGGCGAGTACGTCGATCTGTTCGCCGACCTGCAGACCAAGGGCTTCGCCCGGGTGCGCGTCGACGGCGTGGTGCACTCACTCACCGAGCCACCCAAGCTGAAGAAGCAAGAAAAGCACACGATCGAGGCGGTCGTCGACCGGCTCAGCTCCAAGCCGTCAAGCAAGCAGCGGATCACCGACTCCGTCGAGACGGCGCTCGGCCTGGCCGGCGGGCTGGTCATCCTCGACTTCATCGACCTTCCCGACGGGGACCTGCACCGGGAGCGGCGCTACTCCGAACGGCTGGCCTGTCCCAACGACCATCCGCTGGCCATCGACGAACTCGAGCCGCGGTCCTTCTCGTTCAACGCCCCCTTCGGCGCCTGCCCGGTCTGCACCGGCCTGGGCACTCGGAAAGAGGTCGACCCCGAGCTGGTCGTCCCCGACCCGGAGCAGTCGCTCAGCGACGGGGCCATCGCGCCGTGGGCGGCCGGTCAGACCAGCGAGTACTTCCTGCGGCTGCTGCAGGGCGTGGCCGACGCGCAAGGTTTCGCTCTCGACACACCGTGGGAGAGACTGCCCGCGCAGGCCCAGAAGGCGGTGCTGCACGGCACCGGCGAGCAGGTGCATGTCAGCTACCGCAACCGCTACGGCCGCGACCGCTCCTACTACGCGAACTACGAAGGCGTGGTGCCGTGGATCGAGCGGCGCTACGCCGAGACCGAGAGCGACTACTCGCGGGAGAAGTACGAGGGCTTCATGCGCGAGGTGCCCTGCCCCACCTGCCAGGGCACCCGGCTCAAGCCCGAGATCCTGGCGGTGACGGTGGGTGGGCGCTCGATCGCCGAATTGGCGGCGCTCTCAATCGGCGACGCAGCCGACGTGTTGCGCGAACTCGAGCTCAGCGACCGCGACATGTTCATCGCCGAGCGAGTGCTCAAGGAGGTGCACGCCCGCCTCGGCTTCCTCGTCGACGTCGGTCTGCACTACCTCTCGCTCGACCGGGCGGCTGCCACGCTGGCGGGCGGCGAGGCGCAGCGCATCCGGCTGGCCACCCAGATCGGCTCGGGTCTGGTCGGCGTGCTGTACGTGCTCGACGAGCCGTCCATCGGCCTGCACCAGCGCGACAATCACCGGCTCATCGAGACGCTGGTCCGGCTGCGTGACCTCGGCAACACCCTGATCGTCGTCGAACACGACGAGGACACCATCCGCTCGGCCGACTGGGTCGTCGACATCGGCCCGCATGCCGGCGAGCACGGGGGCAGCATCGTCGTCAGCGGCACCGTCGACGACCTGCTGAGGTCCAAGGATTCCGTCACCGGGGCCTACCTGTCCGGCCGTCGCGAGATCCCGGTACCGATGATCCGACGGCCGCGGTCGCACAGCCGGGAACTCGTCGTCGAGGGCGCCCGCGAACACAACCTGCGCGACGTCGACGTCGCATTTCCCCTTGGCTGCTTCGTCGCAGTCACCGGGGTGAGCGGCTCGGGCAAGTCGACGCTGGTCAACGACATCCTCTACGCCTCCCTGGCCAACAAGATCAACGGCGCCAAGCTGCCGCCCGGCCGGCACAGGCGGGTGCGCGGTGTCGACCAGCTCGACAAGGTGGTCGGGGTCGACCAGTCGCCGATCGGGCGCACGCCGCGGTCCAATCCGGCCACCTACACCGGCGTCTTCGACCACATACGCAAGCTCTTCAGCGAGACCACCGAAGCGAAGATCCGTGGTTACCAGCAGGGCCGCTTCTCCTTCA
>JALYVG010000158.1 GCA_030853345.1 Actinomycetota bacterium
GGGCGTTGACGTCGTCGATGCCTCGATTATGCCAACCACGCCGCTACTGTCCGCGCATGCCTGACGTTCGGGCGAGGCGACGGTCACGTAGAGCTCTCCATCGGTGTAACCACCCGAGACACCAGCGCCGGTGGACGTAGTCCGTTGCCACGCCGTGGCTGCCGAGCTTGAGCCGTCCGGCGGCGCACGCTAGGAGCAATTGGGACCTTCCAGCTCGTAGGTCACGTTCAGTGAAATGGTTTCTGTACGGGTGAACCAGCCGACTCGTACTCCAAGTGAGATCGAATCCTCGAACACCCCCGTCCCAGGTACGTAGCATGGCAGTGACGAGGTAGCCACCGTCAGCCGCATGATGCGCAACCCGCCGGGCTTTATGGATATTGGTAAGCGATTGCTCGGCGTCAAACCTTCGATAACGAACCCACGCCGCGGGTCGCCTTCAGGGAAGAAGTCGAGACTGTACTTCGTGGCGCCGAACGGGCCAATCGGGCCGTCGCCGCGCGGCGCCAGCCCGAGCACTGTCTGGGTGAATCTCGTCCTATTCTGAAGTTGGAGGTAGAGCCCTTGCACCGAGCCGCGGCGCATGCGCACCGCGGATTGGGTGTGACCTGCGGCGCTCGTCTCTACCGCTGCGGTTGCATCGGCGCCAACCCAAGCCGTTCCGACCACGTTCATCGGGGCCGCCTTCCACCACGGCCTGGCCGCCGCACCCGCGGCCGTGCCGCTGAACGCAATGACCAGAACGATGATCCACATGGTCTTGTTGGGACGGCGCGGCCGAGGGCGAGGTAGAGGCGGTTGCGGCGACTCATCGACTGGGCCGACCGCCTCGGCGACCAGCTCGTTCGGCCGCCCGAGATCGTGCAGAACGGCTTCAACGAGGACATCATCAGCGTCGGGGGCAAGCGCGTCGCTGAGGTGGGCGGTGATCTGCTCCCGTAACTCGGCTGCGCCCTGAGCCGGCAGCGCCGTCAGAGCCTGGTCCAGTTCCCGCATGTACTGCAGAACCTGCGGATGCTGCAGATCAGTAGCCATCGGTGTCACGCCTTCCCAGGTGCATCTGCAAGATCAGATGCCGAGCGGTTCAGGACGGCGTCGACGGTCGCTGAGAAGTGAGCCCACTCGTTACGAAAGCCGGACAGCCTTGTTTGGCCCGCCTGGGTAAGCGCGTAATAGCGTCGGGCACGTTCGCCCGGATCGTCGCGCCACTCGCTGGTCACCAGGCCGGCGTCGCGGAGCCGGTTCAGCAATGGATACACCGTTCCCTCGCTGGTGAGCAGTCCGTCGGCGGCGGCGAGGTCACGAACCAGCTCGAGCCCGAAGCGCGGCCGGTCGGCGAGCAGTGCCAGCACGCACGGGCCGAGTACACCGCGACGCAACTCGGTGAGCCCTGACTGCGCGACCATGCGTCGCATCATGCCTTGCCACACAAGGTAATGGCAAGAGCAACTCAGACTCGTGATCTGCCGCCTTTCAGGTGGATGCCTGACACCGTCTGCCTGCGACTCGAGCCCTGGAGCAGTCGCTGCAATCTGCACCCACGCCAAGCGCATGAACGTTCTTGACCGTGCAGGGCCCACCGCTGGGCTGATGAGGTGGCCACCTACGACGAAGGCAATAGGTGGGCGCTACTGGGATCGAACCAGTGACCGCTCGGGTGTAAACCGAGTGCTCTCCCGCTGAGCTAAGCGCCCCGGTGGCTCGCCGCGCCCGGGCCCGGCTCAGGGTACCGGCCGCTAGCCACGCCGCCGCGCCGTACCGTTGGCTGGTGCTGAGGATGCTGGCCCAACCGCGTTACGCGGCGCTGTCGGTCCTCATGCTGCTGGTCGCCACCGCGTGCGTCCTGGCCGGCACGTGGCAGATCGTGCGCCTCGAGGGCAAGGTCGGGGCGAACGACGAACTGCGCAGCAACGCGCACACCGCCGCTATGCCAGTGGCCAGCGTGCTGCCGCTGGTCGGGACGGCGGACGCGCCGCCGCGGGCACACAAGATCCAGTTCCGCACGGTGCGGGTCTCCGGCAACTACGACGCCGTCCATCAGGGCCTGGTACGCCAGCGCATCGTCGAGGACAGCACCGGGTTCTACGTCCTCACCCCGCTGCACACGGCGGACGGGACGCTGTTGGTCGTGCGTGGCTTCATCGGTGACCGCGCGTCGACCGTGACGCCGGCCATCCCCGCTCCGCCCGGTGGGACGGTCACCGTGACCGCACGCGTCCAGCCCGGCGACTCACGACACGACCAGGCCGAGCAGCTGGCGCAGCACCAGCTGGAGTCGATAAACCCCGGCGACCAGGCGGCCCGCCTCGGCGGCGCGGTGTTCGACGGCTACGCCGAGCTGTTGCGCGGCCAGCCGGGCACGACTGGGCTCACCACGATCCCGAAGCCGGACTTGTCGAACCCGGCCGGCGGCGCTATCGAGCCCCAGCACGTCGCCTACATCATCCAGTGGTACCTGTTCGCGTTGCTCGCCCTCGGTGCGCCGGTCGCCATGGTGCGCGCCGAGACCCGGCAACGCGACGAACGGGACTTCGACGAGGCGCGTGGCCCGGCGCTCGAGCAGCGCGCAGAGGCCCCTGCGCAGGACCGCGCGGCCAAGCTTGCCGACCGCTACGGCCGCGCGCTGCGCCGATGAACGCCGACGAGTGGGACGAGCGCTACCGCAGCAGCGAGCTGGTGTGGGGCACGACGCCGAATCGGTGGGTCGAATCCGAACTGGGCGGGCTGCCGCCGGGGCGCGCCCTCGACGTCGCGTGCGGCGAGGGACGCAACGCCCTGTGGCTGGCTGCCCGCGGCTGGCGGGTAAGCGCGCTCGACTTCTCCGCGGTCGCCCTCGACAAGGGTCGCCTCCTGGAGTCGCGCCAGGCGGGCGCGGCGCCGGTCGACTGGGTGCGCGCCGACGCGGCCAGCTATCGCCCTGCCGAACCCGTCGACCTGGCGCTGCTGTGTTACCTGCACCTGCCGCGGGCCGACTGGCTGGCTGCGCTGAGCGCGGCGGCCGAGGCGCTCGGTCCGGGGGGCACGCTGCTGGTCATCGGCCATGACACGACCAACATCGAGGCCGGCATGGGCGGCCCACAAGACCCCGCGGTGCTGTTCACCGCGGCCGAGGTCGTGGCAGACCTGGCCGGCACCGATCTGGTGGTCGACCGCGCCGAAGCTGTGCACCGACCGGTGGAAGGAGCCGAGCGGCCGGCTATCGATGCACTCGTCCGAGCCCACCGTCCCTAGCCCGACGTCCTGCGGTGATCAACTCGCGCCAGGTGAGCGAAACGGACCGAAAGCGCGCAGCAGACGCGAGTTGATCACGTGATGAGCCGCGAACCGTATCCGGCTACGATCCTGGTGCAGGACACGTCATGAGCAGCACAGTCGCGGCAACACCGTCGGAGCGCGCTACAGCTTGGCGATCGCGTCGCGCCAGTCCTCAGCGTTGCGCCCCTCACCCGGGCCGTTCATCTCCGCGAAGCGGACGATGCCGTCGCGGCCGACCAGGAACGTCCCGCGGTTGGCGAAGCCGGTGACCTCGTTGAACACCCCGTAGCTCTTGGCGACGCCGCCATGCGGCCAGAAGTCCGACAGCATCGGGAACTCGTAGCCCTCGCGGTCGCTGAAGACCTTCTGCGAGTACGCCGAGTCGACGCTGATCGAAACGATCTGAACGTCGTCGTTCTGAAAGCTCGCCATGTCGGCGCGCACCGCGCACAGCTCGCCGGTGCAGATCCCGGTGAACGCCAGCGGATAGAAGATGACCAGCACCGCCCGCCGGCCACGGAATGAGGACAGCACGAACTCCTCGTTGTTCTGGTCACGCAAGGTAAAGTCCGGCGCCAACTCACCGACCTTGATCACCGCTTGGCCCCGGTCGACTTGCGCGAGGTCAGCCGGGCGGCCGACCATTCCGTGCCAGCAGTCGTGATCGAGGTCTGGGACAGCCCGGCGACCGAGGACGCCTCGGCGATGTCGGACGGTTCGACATAGCCGCCGCGGCCCCGCTTGGGGGTCAGCAACCAGATGAAACCGTCGTCGGCCAGCGGCCGAATCGCGTCCACCAGCAGGTCACCGAGGTCACCGTCGTCCTCGCGGTACCAGAGCAGGACTACGTCGATGACCTCATCTGAGTCCTCGTTGACCAACCCGGCACCGACATGGGCCTCGATCTGAGCGCGCAATTCATCGTCGACATCGTCGTCGTAGCCGATCTCCATCACGACCATCTCGCTCTGGAAACCCATCCGCTCCGCAACACCCTGTCCGTGACCGGACGGTGAGCTCGTGCTCACGCGAGTTCCTCCTGAGGTTCGATCGGTCTACCCATCGCCCATTACCGCCTGGTAACTGTCCACTTGACCCTAGCGGCTCCGGTTGGTGGACACTGGAGGACGTGACACGCGACCGATTCAACATCATCACCGACGGCCTGCCGAGCCAATTGCCTGACATCGATCCCGAAGAGACGCGAGAATGGATCGAGTCCTTCGACGCGGCCGTCGACTCCGACGGCCGGCAGCGCGCGAGGTTCCTGATCCTCAAGCTGCTCGAACGGGCCCGCGAGCGTCAGGTCGGGATCCCGGCGCTGCGCAGCACCGACTACATCAACACGATTCCGCCCGAACGCGAGCCGTGGTTCCCGGGCGACGAAGACATCGAGCGCCGGATCCGTGCCTACATCCGCTGGAACGCCGCGATCATGGTCTCCCGGGCCAACAAGACGGTGGGTGTCGGCGGCCACATCGCCACGTATGCCAGCGCGGCTTCGCTCTACGAGGTGGGCTACAACCACTTCTTCCGGGGCAAGGACCTGGCCAGCGGCACCGGCGACCAGATCTATTTCCAGGGCCACGCCGCCCCCGGAATCTACGCCCGGGCCTACCTCGAGGGCCGGCTCACCGAGCAGCACCTCGACGGATTCCGCCAGGAGAAGTCGCACGCCCCGCACGGCCTGTCCTCCTACCCGCACCCCCGGCTGATGCCAGAGTTCTGGGAGTTCCCGACCGTCTCGATGGGGCTGGGCCCGATCAGCGCCATCTACCAGGCCCGGTTCAACCGCTATCTGGACGCCCGCGGGCTGGCCGACACATCCAACTCGCATGTCTGGGCCTTCCTCGGCGACGGCGAGATGGACGAGATCGAGTCCCTCGGGGCGATCGGGGTCGCCTCGCGCGAGGAGCTCGACAACCTGACCTTCGTGATCAACTGCAACCTGCAGCGCCTCGACGGCCCGGTCCGCGGCAACGGCAAGATCATCCAGGAGCTGGAGTCCTATTTCCGCGGCGCCGGCTGGAACGTCATCAAGGTCATCTGGGGGCGCGACTGGGATCCGCTGCTGGCCCGCGACGGTTCCGGGGTGCTGGTGAACAAGATGAACTCGACGCCCGATGGCCAGTTCCAGACCTACACCACCGAATCCGGCGCCTACATCCGCGACCACTTCTTCGGCGACGACCCGCGGCTGCGCAAGATGGTCGACGAGATGTCCGACGACGAGCTGCGCAAGCTGTCGCGGGGTGGGCACGACTACCGCAAGGTGTACGCGGCGTTCCAGTCCGCGCGTGAACACGTCGGCCAGCCCACCGTCATCCTGGCCCACACGATCAAAGGCTGGACGCTGGAGAGCTTCGAGGGCCGCAACGCGACTCACCAGATGAAGAAGCTCACCAGCGCCGACCTGACCGCTTTCCGCGACCGGCTGCACCTGCCCATCTCGGACGAGGCGCTGGCCGCGGACCTGCCGCCGTATTACCACCCGGGGGAGAAGTCCGACGAGATCCAGTACATGAGGGAGCGCCGCGCTGCGCTCGGCGGCGCGGTGCCCAAGCGGATCGTGCGGGCCAAGCCGCTGACCCTGCCGGGCGAGGCGGCCTACGCCGAGATGCGCGGCGGGTCGGGCAAGCAGCAGATCGCCACCACGATGGCGACCGTCCGGCTGTTCAAGGATCTGATGAAGGATAAGGAGATCGGCCAGCGGTTCGTCCCGATCATCCCCGACGAGGCACGCACGTTCGGCCTGGACGCGATCTTCCCTACCGCCAAGATCTACTCACCGCACGGCCAGGAGTACGAGGCGGTCGATCGCGACATGCTGTTGTCGTACAAGGAGGCCAAGACCGGGCAGATCCTGCACGAGGGCATCAGCGAAGCCGGCTCGATGGCCTCGCTGACCGCGGCAGCGTCGTCCTACGCGACGCACGGCGTGCCGATGATTCCGTTCTACATCTTCTACTCGATGTTCGGCTTCCAGCGCACCGGCGACCAGTTCTGGCAGCTGGCCGACCAGCTCGGCCGCGGCTTCGTGCTGGGCGCTACCGCCGGGCGCACCACGCTGACCGGTGAAGGTCTCCAACACGCCGACGGGCACTCCCCGTTGCTCGCCTCGACCAACCCGGCCTGCGTCACCTACGACCCGGCCTATGCCTTCGAGATCGCACACATCGTGCGGTCCGGGCTCGAGCGGATGTACGGCGTCGGCACGTACGGCGCGCCGCAGTCCGACCGCGATGTCTTCTACTACCTGACGATCTACAACGAACCGATCAACCAGCCCAAGGAGCCGGCCGACCTCGACATCGACGGGCTGCTGCGCGGCATCTACCTGTACGCACCCGCGCCGGGGGAACAGGGCCGGCCGCGGGCACAGGTGCTTGCCTCCGGGGTAGCCGTGCCGTGGGCACTCGAGGCGCAGCGGTTGTTGGCCGAGGAATGGAGCGTCGATGCCGACGTCTGGTCGGTCACGTCGTGGAATGAACTGCGGCGCGACGCCATCGACTGCGAGCGGCACGCCCTGCTCAACCCGGCGGAGTCGCCTCGGGTGCCCTACGTGACGGAGAAACTGGCCGAGGCGCCGGGGCCGGTGGTGGCGGTGTCTGACTACATGCGGGCGGTACCGGACCAGGTGGCCCGCTGGGTCCCCGGCGAGTACACCTCGCTGGGCACCGACGGCTTCGGCTTCGCCGACACCCGTGGCGCTGCCCGGCGGTTCTTCCACGTCGACGCGCAGTCGATCACCGTGGCCGTGCTCGAACAACTGGCCCGCCGCGGCGAGGTCAAGCCCGACGTGCCACGCGAGGCGCTCACCCGATACGAACTGCACGACGTCACCGCAGCCGGCGCGGGCAACACCGAAGGCGCCGCGTAGCTGTTCAGCTCGGTTGACTCAGCGGTGGACGACGGGGAGGCTCGACGTCGAGGACGGCGTTCGGTCACCGCTGCGCCAGACGAGCACGCCGCCGTCTCCTTCCACGATCGCCGCGGCGTCCCTGATCCGCACGCTGTCGCCGGCGCTCAGGTCGTGACCGGCGACGCGGACGCTGCCCTGGGCCACGTAGGCGTGCATGAACGACGCAGCCACCAGTTCGGCGCCGTTGGCCTGCGCCAGCACCGAGAATTGGCCGCCGGCTGCCTCCACGGGTGGAGTGCCGAGCAGTTGGCCGGCGGCAGTGGCATCGCTGCGCAGGATCAGTTGGACGAAGCGCAACAGCTCCGCGTCCGACGCGTTGCCCTCGACGTGCTCGATGCCCGAGCCGGCCGTTTGGTGCAGGACTGTGCCGGGCCGGACCAGCTCCACCCGCCCCGCCGCGTCCTCGTGGCGCAACGTGCCGGCCAGCACCCAGCTGAGGATCTCAACACGGCGGTGCGGGTGCCTGGCGAACCCGGTCCCCGGGGCGACGAGGTGCTCGTCGAGTGCGACCAGCGCCCCGAACGCGGTGTTGACCGGGTCGTAGTGGACGCCTGCCGAGAAGCAGTGCCGCGTCGTGATGCCCGGCTGCACCGTCTCGAAGCGCGCAGCCGCTCGGCGAACCTCGATCACACCGCATCGTCGCACCGCATCGCCGCGCCGCTCCGGGCACCCTGCCCCGTGCCCGCTCAGGGCAGCGGCGTTGGGGCGGCTACCTGACGCTCTGGTGGTCGGCGGTCCAGGCGCGTAGGTCGGCCGTCGACCAGCTGTTGACCACCGATTCGACGGGGACGCCGCAGCGCACCGCCCGCTCGCACCCGTAGTGCTGCCAGTCGAGCTGGCCCGGCGCGTGGGCGTCGGTGTCGATCGATACGAGGCAGCCCGCCTCGACGGCCAGGCGCAGCAGCCGCTTGGGCGGGTCGAGGCGCTCCGGCCGGGAGTTGATCTCGACTGCCACGCCGAACTGAGCGCAGGCGGCGAAGACGAGCTCGGCGTCGAACTCCGACTCCGGCCGGGTGCCGCGACCACCGGTGACCAGCCGCCCGGTGCAATGCCCGAGGATGTCCGTGTGCGGGTTGCTGACCGCCGCCACCATCCGCGGCGTCATGTCCTTCGCGGGCATCCGCAGCTTGCTGTGCACGCTCGCGACGACGACGTCCAGGCGGGCCAGCAAAGCCGGTTTCTGGTCCAGCGTGCCGTCGTCAAGGATGTCGACCTCGATGCCGGTGAGGATGTGAAACGGGCTCAGCTGCTCGTTGAGTCCGGCGACGATGTCGAGTTGCTTCTCCAGGCGTTCGGCCGAGAGCCCGTTGGCCACCGTCAGCCGCGGCGAGTGGTCGGTGAGCACGACGTAGTCGTGTCCGATGTCACGGGCCGCGAGCGCCATCTCCTCGATTGGCGAGCCGCCGTCGGACCAGTCCGAGTGGATGTGGCAGTCCCCGCGCAATGCCGCTCGCAGAGCGGCCGTCGCCTCGTCGAGCGGCGTGTCCTCAGTGTCTTCCAGCCGGCGTAGATAGACCGGCACCTCGCCGGCGAGTGACTCGGTGACACATCGCGCTGTCACCTCGCCGACACCGGCCAGCTTGGTGAGTGTGCCGGCCGCCGCACGCTCGGCCAGCTGGGCATCAGCCAGTTCGTCGATCACCTTGGCAGCATTGCGGAAAGCCTTCACTCGGTACGTGGGCTCACGAGCGCGCTCGAGCAGGAACGCGATGCGCCGCAGATCGGCGACGGGATCGCGTGACGAAGCCACGGTCTCACCGTAGCCAGTGTCGCCTGACACGCCATGTGGGGCATGGCAGGCTGCAGGCGTGAGGCCGGCACTGCACGAGGACACGATCCGCCGCATCGAGCATGCGACGGGGCGCCTGGCCACGCAGAGCGTCGCGCGCATGGACGAGCAGCTCGCCTGGTTCCGCGAACTGCCTGCCGACCAGCGCTCCTGGGTGACGCTGGTCGCCCAGGCCGGCATCCAGTCCTATGTGGACTGGCTGCGCTCTCCCGACGACGTCCTGCGGCTGACCGGCGAGGTCTTCGCCGCCGCCCCGCAGGCGATGGCCCGCTCGGTGACACTGCAGCAGACCGTCGAGTTGGTGCGACTGACGATCGAGGTGGCCGAGCAGAACCTGCCGTCACTGACCGGTCCCGATCAGGCCGATGTCGTGCTGGAGGAACTGCTGCGCTTCAGCCGCGAGATCGCCTTCGCCGCTGCCCGGGTTTACGCCATGGCCGCCGAAGCCCGTGGGGCGTGGGACGACCGCCTCGAAGCGCTCGTCATCGACAGCCTGGTGCGCGGCTCGGGCATCGGCGACCCGCTACCCAGCCAGCTGGCCGCACTGGGCTGGAACGCCACCGGCGCGGTCGCGGCCGTGGTCGGGAAGGCGCCGGACAAACCGGCGAGCGAGGCGCTGGCCGAGGCGCACGCCGTGACCCGACGGCTGGGCCTGGATGCGATGGTCGGCGTGCACGGCGCGCGGCTCGTGATCGTTTTCGGCGGCGCCGCCGACCCCCTCACCGCCGCCCACACCCTCGTCAGCGTGTTCGGTGACGGGCCGGTGGTGATCGGGCCGGTAGCCGACGTCGCTGACGCCAGCAGCGTGACCCGCGCGGCGCTCAGCGGTCTGCGGGCGGCGCCCGCGTGGCCAAATGCACCACGCCCGGTCAGTGCCGAGGCGCTGCTGCCCGAGCGCGCCCTGGCCGGCGACACCGAAGCGCGGGACGAACTGGTCAGAGCCGTCTATCAACCGCTGGTGGCGGCCGGCGACGTGTTCGTCGAAACGGTCAGCACGTTCCTCGACAGCGGCGGCTCGCTCGATGTCACGGCCAAGCTGTTGTTCGTGCACGCGAACACGGTCAAGAACCGGCTGCGCCGGGTGAGTGAAATCTGTGGCCAGGCACCCACGGAAGCACGCGGTGCGTTGACGGTGCGGCTGGCCCTGATCCTGGGTCGGCTCGGCTGATTGTGTTGAACAGTCAACGTGACCCGCGACATTTCCGACATTAACCCCCAGTGTCTGTCGTTGACCGCCAACCAACGTCGTGCAACGTTGTCCGCGTGACCATCGCAGCCGAGCCGTCCGACCGGCATGGTGAGAGATGTGATTGCCGTATTCGCACCCGGCCAGGGTGCTCAGTCGCCCGGCATGCTCTCGCCGTGGCTGGAACTGCCCGGCGTCGCGGAACAGCTTGCCGCGTTCAGCGAGGCGAGCGGCCTTGACCTGGCCCGTCTCGGCACCACCGCCGAGGCGGAGGAGATCAAGGACACCGCGGTCACCCAGCCGCTGATCGTCGCGTTGGGCGTGATCGTCGCCGGCGAGCTCGGCCTGGACACGACCGAGGAACGCGTTGTCGCCGGGCACAGCGTCGGTGAGCTCACCGCGGCTGCAGTGGCCGGCGCCCTGGCTGCAGATGTGGCGGTCGCCTTCGCCGGCCGCCGTGGTGCCGAGATGGCCGCGGCGTGCGCGCTCACCCCCACCGGCATGTCCGCCCTGCTCGGCGGGGATCCCGACGAGGTCGTCGCCGGGATCGAGGCCGCCGGGCTCACCGCGGCCAACCGCAACGGCGCCGGCCAGATTGTCGCGGCGGGTGCACTGGACGCGCTGGAGAAACTCGCCGCGCAACCACCGGCCGGCGCCCGAGTCCGCCCGCTCGCCGTCGCCGGCGCGTTCCACACCCATTTCATGGCCCCGGCCGCCGCCGCGCTGGCCGACTATGCCGAGCGGGTGCAGATGGCCGACCCGCGGCCGATCCTGTTGTCCAACGCCGACGGCTCCGCGGTCAGTTCGGGTCGCGAGTTGCTCGTGCGCCTGGTCCGGCAGGTCACCCAGCCGGTGCGCTGGGACTTGTGTCTGCAGACCTGCGCCGATCTGGGCGTCACGGCCGCGCTCGAACTCGCACCCGCCGGCACCCTCACCGGGATCGCGAAGCGTGAACTGCCCGGCGTCGAACTGCTCGCGGTCAAGACCCCGGCGGACCTCGCTGCAGCACGCACACTGCTCGACAGCCGCCCGCACCACGGTCAGGGCGAGCACACGGTCGATTTCCGCGTGGTGGTGACCCCGGCCAAGGGGATCTTCACCCGGGCCGACGGACTGGCCGAGGGCAACGACGTCGCCCGCGGAACCCGGTTGGGGACGGTGCGCACGAACCGCGACGAGCACGTGATCGTTGCGCCGCAGGCCGGCGTGCTGGCCGAATGGCTGCGCAGCGACGGCGACATCGTGCCCGCTGGGCTACCGGTAGCGCGCATACAAAGCGGATCGGAGTACTGACCGTGCCACTCAGCGTCAGTTCGGGACCGCCCGCCACCCGCATCCTCGGCGTAGGGCACTACCGCCCGGCCAACGTCGTCACCAACCTCGACCTCATCGCCCGCGGCGTCGAGACGGACGACGAATGGATCAAGTCCCGCGTCGGGATCGCTGAGCGCCGCTACGCCGACCCGGACGAGACCGTCGTCGACATGGCCGAGGCCGCGGCCAGCAAGGCATTGGCGGCCAGCGGCGTCGCCCACAGCGACGTCGACCTCGTCATCGTCGCTACCTGCACGATGGTGACCACGGTCCCGGCCGCCGCGCCTCAACTCGCGACCCGGCTCGGCATCGAATCCCCCGGCGCCTTCGATGTGAACTCCGGCTGCTCCGGCTTCATGTACGCACTCAACGCCGCCTCTGCCGCGGTGCACGCCGGCCAGGCGAACACCGCGCTGGTGGTCGCTTCCGAACGGTTCTCCGGCTGGCTCGACTTCGACGACCGCTCGACGTGCATCATCCTGGGTGACGCTGCCGGCGCGGCCGTGGTCGGTGCCTCTGACCTGCCCGGGTTCGGACCGGTGGTGTGGGGCAGCGACGGCGCACAGGCCGACGCGGTGGCTATCGACGAGCGAACCAAGACGTTCCGGCAGGAGGGGCAGGCCGTCTACCGCTGGGCCACCTCGACCATGGCCCCGATCGCGCTCGAGGCTTGCCGTCGCGCCGGGCTCGCGCCCGAGGAGCTGGCGGCGTTCATCCCACACCAAGCCAACCTGCGCATCATCGACTCGATCGCGAAACGACTCGGTGCGCCCAACGTGCTCGTCGCCCGCGACATCGTCACCTCCGGCAACACCTCGGCCGCGACCATCCCGCTCGCACTCTCGCGCATGGTCGAGCGCGGCGAGATCCCGTCCGGCGCGCCGGTCTTGTTACTGGGCTTCGGCTCGGGTCTGGCCTACGTGGGCCAGGTCGTACTTTCCCCATAACCACCAAGGGCATCGGCCATCCCGGCCGGTGCATCCCAACCGAAAGGAAATCCCGTGGCCAGTGCCGACGAGATCCGAGCAGGGCTCGCCTCCATCCTCGAAGAGGTCGCCGACGTGAAGGCCGAGGACGTCGCCGATGACAAGAGCTTCACCGACGACCTCGACGTCGACTCGCTGTCGATGGTCGAGGTCGCTATGGCCGCAGAGGACAAGTTCGGCGTCAAGATCCCCGACGACGAGCTGCCGAAGCTGAAGACCGTGGGCGACGCCGTCGCCTACATCCAGGCGAACGCCTGATCCGAACACACCGACCTGAGCGAAGGAACTGACATGACCGCACTCAGCGATGACATCGTCGTCACCGGTCTGGGCGCCACTACTCCGCTCGGCGGTGACGTGGCGACGTTCTGGACCGGCCTGCTGGAGGGTCGGTCCGGCGTCGTCGCACTGACCGACGACTGGGCCGCCGACCTGAAGGTGCGCATCGCCGCGCCGATGGCCGTCGACCCCGCGGAGGCTCTCTCGCGGGTCCGCGCGCGGCGCCTGGACCGCGCGCAGCAGGCCGCGATCGTCGCTGCCCGCGAGGCCTGGGCCGACGCCGGCTTCACCGGGATGTCGGACCAGAACGGGCTGGAACCGGACCGGGTCGCCGTCGTCATCGGCACGGGCATCGGCGGGGTCACCAGCCTGATCTACCAGCACGACGTCATGCTGGCCAAAGGCCCCGACCGGGTCTCGCCGCTGCTCATCCCCATGGACATGCCCAACGGGCCGGCGGCGCACGTCGGTCTCGAGGTCGGGGCCCGCTGCGGTGTGTTCACGCCGGTCAGCGCCTGCGCGTCCGGTGCCGAAGCGATCGCGTACGGGCTCGACCTGATGTTGCTCGACCGCGCCGACGTCGTGGTCGTCGGAGGCACCGAGGCCTGCATCCACCCGCTCACCATGTCCGGCTTCGCGCAGATGCAGGCGATGAGCACCCGCAACGACGAGCCCGAGCGGGCCTCCCGTCCGTTCGACAAGGCCCGCAACGGCTTCGTGCTCGGCGAGGGCTCCGGCGTGCTCGTGCTGGAGCGGCGCTCGTCGGCGCAGGCCCGCGGTCGCACCCCGTACGCGGTATTGGGCGGCGCCGCCGTCACGGCCGACTCCTACGACATCGTCGCGCCTGACCCCGAGGGCAACGGCCAGCGCCGGGCAGCCAAATTGGCCATGTCGCGGGCCGGAGTCGAGCCCGCCGATGTGGTGCACGTGAACGCCCACGCCACCTCGACGCCCACCGGAGATGCCGCTGAAGCCCGGTGGATCGCGGAGCTGCTCGGCGAGCAGACGGTGGTCAGTGCCACGAAGTCGATGACCGGTCACCTGCTCGGCGCGGCCGGTGCCATCGAGGCGATCGCCACCGTGCTCAGCGTGCGCGACGACATCGTCCCGCCGACGATCAACCTCGACGACCCGGACGACGACGTCCGCGTCGACGTCCCCCGCGAGGCACGCAAGATGGTCGTGCC
The DNA here is from genome assembly GCA_030853345.1 of Actinomycetota bacterium. Taxonomy (GTDB): domain Bacteria; phylum Actinomycetota; class Actinomycetes; order Mycobacteriales; family Jatrophihabitantaceae; genus QHCC01. The sequence continues at coordinate 13,919 of JALYVG010000158.1, forward strand.
CGCGGCCCTGAACGACTCCTTCGGCTTCGGCGGCCACAACGCCGCGCTGCTGTTCCGTAAGGCGTGAAAGGGGAATCCCATATGACGCTGACCGCTGATCCACCCACCGACGCCGACGTCGACGCGCGTGATCCCCATGTTCCCGAACTGCGGCTGGAGAAGCTGTTCGACGCCGGATCGCTCAAGCCGCTGCGCGAGCGCGACGACAGCGGGGCGTTCGCAGCGCGGGGAACGATCAACGGCGCGCCGGTCACGGCGTTTTGCACGGACGCCACGACGATGGGCGGCGCGATGGGCGCCGAGGGATGCAGGCACATCGTCGACGCGATCGACATGGCCGTCCGTGAGCACGTGCCGGTCATCGGTGTCTGGCACTCAGGCGGCGCGCGGCTGGCCGAGGGCGTCCTGGCCCTGCACGAGGTCGGCCTGGTTTTCCAGGCGATGATCCGCGCCTCCGGCCGGGTGCCGCAGATCTCGGTGGTCCTGGGCCCCGCAGCCGGCGGGGCCGCCTACGGCCCGGCACTCACCGACCTGGTGATCATGTCGGCCACCGGGCGCGTCTTCGTCACCGGCCCCGATGTCGTGCGTTCGGTCACCGGCGAGACGGTCGACATGGAGTCACTCGGCGGCGCCGACACCCACGGCCGGCGCAGCGGCGTCGTGCACATCGTCACCGGCACCGATGACGATGCGTTCGTGGCTGCCCGCGCGGCCACCGCGCTGTTCGCTCAGCAGGGCTCGTTCGACCTCAGCCTGACCGGCCCGGAGCGCGACCTGCAGACGCTGTTGCCCGAGAACGTCAAGCGCGCCTACGACGTCCACCCGCTCGTCACCGGGGTCCTCGACGACGACACGTTCCTCGAACTGCACGCGAAATGGGCTCCGAACATCGTCACCGGCCTGGGCCGGCTGACTGGGCGCACCGTCGGGGTGATCGCCAACAACCCGCTGCGGCTCGGCGGATGCCTGGACTCCCCGAGCGCCGAGAAGGCGGCGCGCTTCGTGCGGATGTGCGACGCGTTCGGCATCCCGCTGGTCGTGCTCGTCGACGTCCCCGGTTATCTGCCCGGCGTGGGCCAGGAATGGGACGGCATCGTGCGCCGTGGCGCCAAGCTGCTGCATGCGTTCGGGGAAGCGGTGGTCCCCCGCGTGACGCTGGTGACCCGCAAGACCTACGGCGGCGCGTACATCGCGATGAACTCCCGGGCCCTGGGCGCTAACCGGGTGTTCGCCTGGCCGGGTGCCGAGGTGGCCGTCATGGGTGCGTCAGCCGCGGTCGGCATCCTGCACCGCAAGAAGCTGGCCGCCGCCCAACCTGGCGAGCGCGAAACGCTGCACGCCCAGCTGGCCGAGGAGCACGCGCGGCTGGCCGGCGGCGTGGCGCGAGCCATAGAACTCGGTGTGGTCGACGAGCTGATCGACCCGAAGCACACGAGGTCCTCGATCGTGCAGGCCCTCGCGGCGGTACCGGCCGCCCGCGGCGCGCACGGCAACATCCCGCTCTAACCCTCTTTGACCCCGCCAGCGCCGTTGGCGGGGGGAAATCACAGCGCTGGCGGGGTCAAAGAGGGTTAGACGACCTGGTGCAGCAGAGTCACCGGGGCGCCGTCCCCGCCCAGGCGGTACGGCTCGAGCTCCGCGTCCCACGCGGACCCGAGCAGCTCGTCCAGCCCGTGCTCATAGTCTGCGGCGGTGACGGCCCGGCTGAGCAGGCCGCGCAGGCGTTCCTCGCCCACGACCACATCTCCGTTGGCCGAGACCATGCTGCGGTGAAAGCCACGGCCAGGGACGTAGGCGAGCCGTTCACCGTCGCTGGCCCACGTGGCGTCCTCGGTCACCTCGAAGACCAGCATCGGCCAGGCCCGGATGGAGGCCGCCAGGCGGGCACCGGTGCCGATTGCTCCGGTCCAGGACACCTCGGCGCGCAGATGGCTCGGTGCCACAGGCTGACCGGTCCAGTCCAGCCGGGCAGGTCGGCCGAGGATCCCGGCCAGCGCCCACTCCACGTGCGGGGCGATTGCTGCGGGGCAGCAATGCAAATAGACCACGCCCCGGGTGGTGGGCAGGGCACGGTTGTTCGCGGGACCGCTGGTGCGGGCCTTGGACATCGCACACCTCCCAGTGACTCGACGGCGAACGCCTTCCCCAGCGGTCCGCAATGTCAGCAGGTGCGTGCTGGGGCCATTGTGACCCATGAGCCCTGTGTTACGCCAGTCCTGGTGGCTCGACGCTCAGAAGACGACGACGGAGCGCAGCACGTCTCCCCGTCCCATCGCGGCGAAGGCCTCCTCGACCTGGTCGAGCGTGATCGTCTCGCTGACGAACTTCTCCAGCGGGAGATGCCCCTGCAGGTGCAGGTCAACCAGCATCGGGAAGTCCCGCGACGGCAGGCAGTCGCCATACCAGGACGACTTGACTGCACCGCCGTGCGAGAACACGTCCAACAGCGGCATCTCCAGTCGCATCTCCGGCGTCGGCACCCCCACGAGCACGGCGGTCCCGGCCAAGTCACGAGCGGCAAAGGCCTGCTGGTAGGTCTCCGGCCGCCCGACGGCATCGATGACCACGTCGGCCCCGTTGCCACCGGTGAGCCCGCGGATCGCCTCGACGGCGTCCGAGGTCCGGGAGTTGACCGTGTCGGTCGCGCCTAGTTCGCGTGCCTTGGCCAGTTTGCGGTCATCGACGTCGACGGCGATGATCCGCACCGCACCGGCCAGCCGCGCGCCGGCGACCGCCGCGCAGCCGACGCCACCGCAGCCGATGACGGCCACCGAGTCGCCGCGCCGGACCGGCGCGGTGTTCATGGCGGCGCCCAACCCGGCCATGACCCCGCAGCCCAGCAGGCCGGCGACTTCAGGACGCACCGCCTGGTCGACCTTCGTGCACTGGCCGGCATGGACCAGGGTCTTCTCGACAAAGGCTCCGATGCCCAGCGCAGGCGAGAGCGCCGTGCCGTCGGCCAGGGTCATCTGCTGGCTGGCGTTGTGTGTGTTGAAGCAGTACCAGGGCCGCCCGCGCAGGCAGGCCCGGCACTGCCCGCACACCGCGCGCCAATTCAGCACCACGAAGTCACCGGGCCGCACGTCGTCGACACCGTCGCCAACCGCCTCGACCACCCCGGCCGCCTCGTGGCCCAGCAGGAACGGGAAGCCGTCGTTGATGCCGCCTTCGCGGTAGTGCAGGTCGGTATGGCACACGCCGCAGGCCTGCACTTTCACCAGCGCCTCGCCTGGGCCCGGCGCGGGTACCAGCACCGACTGAACCCGCACCGGCTCGCCCTTGCCCAGACTGACGACTCCGCGCACCTCGTGGCTCATGGAGCCGATCATGCTCGACGCGTGCCGCCGGGACAACGCCTTGGCGGTGCAGCACGCGGGCCGAGGCAGGCCGAGCCGCACCCGCAGGCTGCTGCCGGGTACTGGTCAGTCAGCCGGCCAGCGCGGGCAGCACCTGCCCCAGGGCGGCATCGACGCAAAGCGCGGCCAGCGGGTCCCCGCGGGTCCGGCCCTGATTGACGATCGCCACCGGGATGGCGTGCCGGGCCGCGTGCCGCACGAACCGGAACCCGGACAGCACGGTGAGTGACGAGCCGAGCACCACCATGGCTGCGGCGTCCTCGACGAGTCCGTAGCAGCGCTCGACCCGTTCGCCTGGCACGTTTTCGCCGAAGAACACGACATCCGGCTTGAGCGGACCACCGCCGCACGCGAGGCAGTCCACCATCCGGAAGCCGGCCAAGTCGGCATCAGGCATCTCGACGTCACCATCAGGGTTGACCTCGTCCACCGCTGCCCCGAAGCCAGGGTTGGCGGCCCGCAGCCGGTCGTGCAGTTCGCGGCGTGCGGCACGGTGTCGGCAACCCAGGCAGACAGTGCGGTCCAGGCCGCCGTGCAGTTCGAGCACGAGGTCGCTGCCCGCCGCCTGGTGCAATCCGTCGACGTTCTGGGTGATCACCGCACCGACCGCGCCTGCCTCCTGCAGATCGGCCACGGCGCGGTGCCCGGCGTTGGGCCTGGCCCGCGAGATCCGCGGCCAGCCGAGATAGCTGCGTGCCCAGTACCGGTGCCGGGCGACCGGATCGGTGAGGAACGCGTGGAAGTTCATCGGAGCATGCTGGCGTAGTACTCCGGACGGGCCGCGGTAGTCGGGAATCCCGGATTCGGTCGAGAGGCCGGCGCCGCTCAGGATCAGGATCCGACGTGCGTCGGCAGCGTGGATGAACTCCCGCAGCAGTGTGACTCCCAGCGTCAGGTCATACACCGCCGTGGCCACAACCCGAGGGTAGAACTCGTGTACGCATTCGACCCACCGCGGGTCGGCTCGATGCCCTGCGCATCTCAGCCTCGATCAATGTGACACAGTGTGGCCGTGGCTGACTTTTCTATGGGCCAGACCAACGCCGATCCGGGGTCGACCGTGCTGAGCCTGGCGGGTGACCTCGACGTGGCCAGCGCCTCGACCATGTGCGCAGCGGGGCTCGCCGCTCTGGCGCAGCCGAACTGCTCGACGCTGATCCTCGATGTCACCGCGTTGGGACTCATCGATTCGACCGGGATCGGCAGCTTGGTCGAACTGCACAACCACGCCGAAGAGCACGGCCAGTGCATGGTCCTGCGCGGATTGTCGAAGAATCTCACTCGCGTCCTGGCGATCGCCGGGCTCGAGTCGCTGTTCAACGTGGATCCACCGCTGCCCTAGCGGAATCAAGGGAAGGCGCACGCCCCCGCCGTCCCTACTGGCTCACTCCTCGGCGAGCGCCCGGCCGTATCGGTCGCGCACCCGCTGGCGGACGGTCTGGTCGGAACGCGATGCCGGCTGGATGAAGATCTCGTCCAGCTCGGCAAACTCGTCGCGCAACTCGGCGTCGATGCGGACGCAGGCCAGCTCCAACTCGCCGGCCGACAGGGCGTCCACGAAGTCGACGCGGGCGCAGACCAGAATGCGTCCGGTGCCGACGAGCATCGTCAACAGGTCGACCACGTCAACCACCTCGTCGTGCGTTTCCAGCCGCGCTTCGACCTTGCGTACCAAGTCGACGTCAGCCTGCCGGCCGATCAGCAACCCCTCGCAGGCACGCGCGAGCAAGAAGGCAGCCACCAGCAGCAGCCCGCCGATCACGAGCGAGGCCACGCCGTCCCAGACCGCGGATCCGGTGAGCTGGTGCAGCGCCACGCCCGCCCCCGCGACGAACAGTCCGAGGATCGCGGTCGTGTCCTCCAGGGCGATGCTGTTCACCGTCGGATCACTGGGGTTGAGCACGTATTCGCCGACGTTCTGCTGCCGGCGGGCGGATTCGACTCGCACCCGGCCGGCGGCGTTCTTGAACGAGATGCCCTCAAGGACGAGGGCGAACCCGAGCACCGGGTAGTTGATCCAGAGCAGGTGTGCCTCCTCGGTCGGCCCCAGGATCGTGTGCAGGCCCTCGAACACCGAGAACGCGGCACCGGACACGAAGATGGCCACCGCCGCCAGGAGCGACCAGAAGTAGCGTTCCTTGCCGTAGCCGAACGGGTGCGCCCGGTCGGCCGGCTTGTCCGAGCGGCGCAGCGCAACGAGCAGCAAGACCTCGGTGGTGCTGTCGCCGAGGCTGTGTGCCGCCTCGGACAGAAGCGCGCCCGACCCGGAGATCAGCCCGGCGAGGAGTTTGAGGAGCGCGACGCCGAGATTCGCGCCGAGTGCGAGCAGGACGGTGAATGTCCCCTCGTCGCCATCGGACTCGGGTTTGGTGGGCATCACTCCACCTTGCCCGAACTCGCCACGATGTACCCAGGCCGGATCAGCGACTCCAGCTGGTCAGTCGCGCGTGAGCGCCTTGTAGGTGACCAGGCCGTAGGCGAGGTGCGGGACCACGTCGCTGGCCCAGTCCACCGCCGACCACGTCGTCGGATCGGTGAGGCCCAGCTTGGTCAGCGGCAGGTTGGAACCGGCCATCGCCGCGCCACCGAGCACGGTGGCACCGACGACCGTGGGGAGACGACGCAGGATCGGCCGCAGCAGCCCGGCCGCCGCCCCCAAGCCCACGCCCGTGGCGATTCCAGCCAGCGGGCCCAGGCCGCCGAGACGGTTTTCCCGCTCCTCGCCGTGCCCCGGGACGGGGCGGCCGGACCGCTCGGCGATCTTTGCCACCGCCTGCTGGGGAATGTCACTTGCCGGCCTGGCGCGCACGGCCATGTCGAGGTAGGTGACGGCGTTCAGCGCTGTCGTCCCGGCCGCTCCGGCCATCGCTCCGCGCATCAGTGCCTTGATCATCGAGTTCGCCCCCGTCGCAATCGGCAGGCTTCATCATGTCGATCTCCGGCAAGCATGTCGACGGTTGCCACGGGTCGGCGTGAACCGCCCTGCGCGCGGCGACGGCCACGCCCTCGGTCGGTGATCTGGTTGGCGTGTCAGAACGTCTTGCCGGCGTCGCGTGCTTGGGCGTGCGCGGCCTGCCTGTCGCAGTCGGCGTCCGCGGTGACGAGGTTGGGCTGGAACCGGATGCTGGTGATGTCGGTGACTCCGGCCCAGCGCAGCCAGTCATCGAAGAAGGGCTGCTGGAAGTCGCGACCGAACGCGGGACCGCGGTCTGGCCCCCAGACCGCTCCGGTGTAGAGGACCGCTGCCTTGCGACCGGTCAGCAAGCCGGTGTAGCCGCGTTGCGGATCGAAGCCGAACACCAGTCCGGGCTGGGACACGACGTCGATGAACTGCTTGAGGATGTAAGGCACCCCGGCGTTCCACATCGGCACGCTGAACAGGTACTGGTCGGCGGCGGCGAAGCGCGCGAAGGTCTCCATCGCCGCCTGCCAGGCGTCGGCCTGCGGGCCGGTCGGGGCCAGGCCGGCGAACACCGACATCTTGGCCGCGGCGGCATCGGGACCAAATGCCGGCAACGATCCGTCCCACAGATCGAACGTGTCGATCTGTGCGTCGGGATGGGCGTCGCGGTAGCTGCCGAGGAACGTCTCGGCGAGCGCGAGGGACTCCGACGCGGCGCCGCGCGGAGAGGACGAGATGTGCAGCAGGCGGTTCATGGCGTCTCCTGGTTCTGGACGGCGTGGTCGCTTCCGTTGTGACCATCATTCGGACTACAGTCCGGTTATGTCTTCCCACCGTAGCGGACCACAGTCCGGTTCGTCAACCGGCTGTGCCGATGCCCGTATCGAGTTGCCCGTCCTGGACCAGGGGGTGGTCCGGGAACGAACCGATGCCGCCCGCAACCGGCTGCGAGTGTTGGCCGCGGCGCAGCGGCTGTTCGCCGCGCGCGGGGTGGCCGGCGTGACGATGGACGACGTTGCCGCCGAGGCAGGCGTGGGCAAGGGCACCCTGTATCGGCGCTTCGGCGACAAGGGCGGCCTCGCGGTGGCGCTGCTCGATCAGCGCGAGCGGGAGTTGCAGGGCGCGCTGCTCGCTGGCCAACCACCGCTCGGTCCCGGGGCTCCGGCGGCGGAACGGCTCGTGGCGTTCGTCTCGGCGTACCTCGAGTTGGTGTCGGCGCAGCTGGATCTGGTGTTGATGTCGGAGACGAGCTCGCCTGGGGCGAGGTTGCGGACCGGGGCTCATGCATTCTGGTCGGCCCATCTCAGGTTCTTGCTGGCCGACGCGGGTGCGGCTGATGTGGCCCTGCGTGCTGATGTGTTACTGGCGGCACTGGCTGGGGAGCAGGTGCGCCATTGGTTGCAGGACGAAGGGCGGGACGCGGTTGCGGTTGCCGACGCGCTATGTGCGGTTGCTCTGGCACTCGCTCGGCGGTGACTGCGTCCCATCCCGATCCCCCACGCTGCTGATCAGTGGCGCAGACTCAAGCCGTGAACAGGTCCGAGCTTCGCGGGTGGATCGAGGATGCACTGGCCCGTCACGATCGCGATTCACGAGAGCGCACCGAAACCGTCGAGAACGTCACAGTCGAGGAGATCGTCGATGCGGTGTGGGGACGGTTACCGTTGTTGATCCGTCGCCAGACGAACCGAGCTCAGGTGCAGGCAAGCTTGACGATGTTGACTCTGCGGCACGGGATTGCGATGACCCGCGAGGACGTCGACACGACCCCCGCCATCGACTCCTGAGTCGCACCTGACCGGAAACGGGCTGGGATCAGACTCTATGCGCGCCGCGACCACGCTTGGAATAGACGCGGGGAGCCGCATACGTAGCTGGGATCGGCGGCCAACCCTGCAGGCTCGCTGGTGCTGCGGCCACCCGGTCGGCTGAGGGCCCCAATAGGATCGGGCGGTGCTGAAATAGCGCGGCACGACATGGTGTTGGCGCTGTGGCCAGCGGCCTCACCACGGCGCACGGGTCTGCTACGGAGAAGCGAGAGGGCACGTGATGACCGCTACCTACGAGCTGACGCATCTGGAGCTGCTCGAGGCCGAGGCCGTGCACATCTTTCGTGAAGTCGCGGCGACCTGTGAGCGCCCGGCCCTGCTCTTCTCGGGTGGCAAGGATTCCGTCGTCATGCTGCACGTCGCCGCCAAGGCGTTCTGGCCGGCACCCATCCCGTTCCCGGTGATGCACATCGACACCGGCGAGAACTTCGACGAGGTCATCGAGTTCCGCGACCGCACGGTCGAACGGCTGGGGCTGCAGTTGATCGTCAGCAGCGTGCAGGACGACATTGACGCCGGCCGCTCGATCGAGGAAACGGGGGTGCGCGCCAGCCGTAACCGGCTGCAGACCACGACCCTGCTGCGCGGCATCACCGAGAACCGATTCGGTGCCGTGTTCGGCGGCGCGCGGCGCGACGAGGAGAAGTCCCGCGCCAAGGAGCGAGTGTTCAGCTTCCGCGACGAATGGGGGCAATGGGACCCGCGCAACCAGCGCCCAGAACTGTGGAGCCTGTACAACGCCCGGTACCGCAAGGGCGAACATCTGCGCGTCTTCCCGCTCTCGAACTGGACCGAACTCGACATCTGGACCTACATCCGTGACGAGCAGATCGCGCTGCCCCCGCTGTACTACGCCCACCGCCGTGAGGTCGTCGAGCGTGACGGCATGCTGCTGGCCAACACCCGCTTCCTGACCCTGCTCGACGGAGACAAGCCCTACGAGACCACGGTGCGCTTTCGCACGGTGGGCGACGCCACCTGCACCGGCTGCGTCGAATCCACCGCCGCCACCGCGGTTGCGGTGGTCATCGAGACGGCGGCGGCGCGCATCACCGAGCGTGGTGCGACCCGCGCCGACGACCGGATCTCCGAGGCAGGCATGGAAGACCGCAAGAAAGAGGGCTACTTCTGATGGCCCAGCTTCTGCGGATCGCCACCGCGGGCAGCGTCGACGACGGCAAGTCCACCCTCATCGGCCGGCTGCTGTTCGACTCGAAGGCAATCTTCGAGGACCAGCTCTCCGCGGTCGAGCAGACCAGCCGCGACCGGGGCGAGGACCAACCGAACCTGGCCCTGCTCACCGACGGCCTGCGCGCCGAGCGCGAACAAGGCATCACCATCGACGTCGCCTACCGCTACTTCGCCACCCCCAAGCGCAAGTTCATCATCGCCGACACGCCCGGCCACATCCAGTACACCCGAAACATGGTGACCGGCGCGTCGACCGCAGACTTGGCGTTGATCCTGATCGACGCGCGCAAAGGCGTTCTCGAACAGTCCCGGCGGCACGCCTTCCTGGCCAGCCTGCTCGGCATCC
>JALYVG010000165.1 GCA_030853345.1 Actinomycetota bacterium
CGGCGTTCCGGCCTGGCCCGAGCGATCACCCGGACTCAGCCGCGGACCACGGCGGTGTCGGTGAGGCGGTCGTGCAGCCCGCGCCCGTCGCGGTCCCAAATGACGGCGGGCAGCAGCATGACGAGTAGCGCGGTGCGAGCCAGGGCGCGTCCCGGATCCACTGCGGCGACGCGATCGACGCGGACCAGTCGCAGGCCGAAGAGGTACATCCCGAGGGTACGTCCCGCGACCAGCGGGCCGACGATGTAGTCGATGGCGAACGGGATCAAGCTCCACGAGCCGGGCAACGGAGCGACGGCGCCCCGGCCATGGGCGAACTGCACGAACAGTCCGGCAACCAGGCCCGAGGCGAGCGCGTCGACCAGGAAGGCGCCGAGGCGCTGGCCGGTGGTGGCCAACGAACCGGGGCCTTGCTGGGCCAGCCCGAGCCGGGCGCCCCGAAAGGCCTGCGGCGCGCTCATCGCGCTCAGGACTTACGCCGAACGGCGCGCTGCATGTTGCGCATCTTCGCCCCGGGCGGCAGCGGGCCCTGTGGCAGCGGGTTGCGGGCCCCGCCGAGCGCCGCGAGCCTCTTGTCCAGCGAGCTGACCTGTTCCTTGGACAGGTTGGTCGGCAGCTTGAGCAGATAGCGGCTGAGCTTGGACAGGCGTAGTTCGTCCTCACCGGTGCCGACGATGACGTCATAGATCGGGGTGTCGCCGCTGATCCGGGACACCTTCTTCTTCTCCTGCGCGAGCAGGCCGCGGACCCGGTGCTGGGCGCCCTCACCGACCAGGACGATGCCCGGCCGACCGACCAGCCGGTGCACGGCGTCGAGTTGGGTCGTGCCCGCGACTGCCTGGGTGAGCCGCCAGTCACCCTTGAGCTGCTGCTGCAGCATCCAACCGGCGGCGCCGGGCTGCCCCTCGGCCTGGGTGAACATCGAGCGTTGGGCGCGACGGCTGAATACGAACATCGCCGTAACGAGACCGATCATGAGCGCAAACGGGATAGGCAGGAACAGCGATCCGGTGACCACCAGCACCAGCACGTAGACGATGGCCGCCGCGAGCACGCCGAACATGACGAGATAGGGCAGGAATTTGGGGTCACCCTTGCGGGTCAGGCTGAATGCCTGCCGCATGTTGCGCCAGGTTTCGCGACGCGCCTCACGCTTGGCCGTGCGGGCGGCCTTCTTCTCGGGCCGAGTCAGTTTCGCGGACTTGGTGGGCGCACCGGATTTCGCCATGGACTCAGCTTAGAGGCCCCGGGCAGCCCTGTCGGCGCCCGCTGGCAGCCCTGCCGGTGCCATCTCGATTGGTCAGATGCCGATTCGTTACGCATACTCCACACATACCCTTGCGTTAAATCACTGTTAAGAGGATCTTCATGCGAGTATTTCGGTCTTATCGGCGAGCGCTGGTTTTCCCGCTGGTTCTGGGGGTGGCTATCGCAGCACTGGCCACGCCGGCGGTGGCCTCGGAAGCCTTGCCCCGCATTGCGGGAGCGATCGAATCGGGCAGCGTGTCAAACAGCACCCACCTGATCACCATCAGCGGCTGGGCCGAGGACATGGATCAGCGGGCGGTCTCGCCCGTCATCAGCGTGTGGATCGACGATCGCTACGTCCGCGCCGTGACAACCACGATTTCGCGACCCGACGTCAACGCCAAGCGCGGGATGACCGGCAATCACGGCTTCCGGGTCAGCTTCGGGTGGGGGGTCGCCGCGAAGTCTGTGGCGATTCGTGTACACGACGGGGCGCGCAAGCTGACTTTGATCGGATCACGCACGCTTACCCAGATCGCGCCACCGCTGGCGCCTGCGGGCACCCGGATCATCACCGAGGCGAAGAAGTATGTCGGCTTGCACAACCCCGGCTACGTCGACGGGGGCACCTCACCGGTCACCGGGTTCGATTGTTCCGGCTACACGCAATACGTCTACCGGGTGACCCATGTGGCCACGTTGCCGCGCACCGCCGAGCAACAGCGGCGCGCGGTGCGGCTCATCCCCGGCTCGCAGGCTCGCCCGGGCGACCTCGTCTTCTACCTGTCCGGCGCCAGCGCCTACCACATCGCGATCTACGCCGGGAACGGGATGCAGTACTCCGCGGCTACCCCGCAGGACGGCATCAGGTACCAGGGCGTCTGGTCCTCGGCGGTGCAGTACGGGACCACCTGGCACTGAGCCGTCGGTCAGACGCGGGCGGTGATGGCTTGCTGGTACAGGCGGCCCGCGCGGTAGGAGGAGCGCACCAGCGGTCCACTCATGACGCCGGTGAAACCGATCTCGTCGGCCTCTTCGCGGAGTTCGACGAACTCCTCGGGCTTGACCCAGCGGGTGACCGGGTGGTGTCGCGGTGACGGACGCAGGTACTGGGTGATCGTGATGAGCTCGCAGCCCGCTTCGTGCAGGTCGGCCAGTGCCTGGCTGATCTCGTGCCGTTGCTCGCCCATGCCCAGGATGAGGTTGGACTTGGTCACCAGTCCACCCCCGCCGGCTGCGCCAGCATTGGCGGCCGGACCCGCGTATGCGCGGGCCATCCGGATGACGTCCAGCGAGCGCTCGTAACGGAACCCGGGACGGATCGAGGCGAAGATCCGCGGCACCGTCTCGATGTTGTGTGCGAAGACCTCGGGTCGGCTGGCGAAGACCTCGGCCAGCAGGTCGGGCACGGCGTTGAAGTCCGGTGCGAGCAACTCCACACCGGTGCCCGGGTTGAGCCGATGGATCTGCCGGACGGTCTCGGCGTAGAGCCACGCGCCGCCGTCGGGCTGATCGTCGCGGGCCACGCCGGTGACCGTCGCGTAGCGCAACCCCATCGCCTGGACGCTCTCGGCCACCCGCCGGGGTTCATCGCGATCGAGTGCCTCGGGCTTGCCGGTGTCGATCTGGCAGAAGTCACACCGGCGGGTGCACTGGTCACCGCCGATCAGGAAGGTGGCCTCGCGGTCCTCCCAGCATTCATAGATGTTCGGGCAGCCCGCGGCCTGGCAGACGGTGTGCAACCCTTCGCGCTTCACCAGCGCCTGCAGGGCGGTGTACTCCGGCCCCATCTTGGCCCGAGTCTTGATCCACTCAGGCTTGCGCTCGATGGGGGTCTGCGCGTTGCGCGCCTCGATGCGCAGCATCCGGCGGCCTTCTGGCGCGGGGGTGTCAGGGCGGACTGCAGTCACCGACCGAGCCTACGCGAGCAGCGGCCGGCACCCGATCTCATGCCGTGTCCAACAGCGCGTGCGCGGCCAGGTAACAGGCGCCGAGCGCGGCGGCGCCGAGCAGGCCCCAGGTCGCGCTGCGCCGTGCACCCCGGTCGTGAGTGAGCACAGTGGCGGCGGTTACGGTGGCGATCACGCCGATCACGAGCGAGCCGCCGATGGCTGTGCCCGCCGGGCGGCAGGCCAGCCCGTGCGCTCCCGTGGCGCAGGTCGTGTAGCGCGCGGCCACACTGAGCAGCGCGAAGAACCCCGCAGCCAGGCCACCGAGCCAGACGACGGCCAGCACACCGGCGCGCGCGACCCGCGACCGGCCGGTGACGGACTTGGCGTGTCTTCCCACCGACGGATCAGGCCGCCGCGGCGGCGTGGAGCAGGGCGGGCAGCCCCTTCTCGACCAAGGGGAGCGTCTCGTCGACGGTGACGTCGCGGCCGAGCTCACCGCTCAGCGATGTCACGCCGGCGTCGGTGATGCCGCAGGGCACGATGCGGTCATACCAGGTGAGGTCGGGGTCGCAGTTGAGCGCGAAGCCGTGCATCGTGATGCCCTTGACGACCCGGACACCGATCGCGGCGATCTTGCGTTCGGGCCGGAGTCCGTCGGCGGGCAGCCAGACCCCACTGCGTCCCTCCACTCGCCCGGCCCAGACGCCCAACTCGGCGCAGACGTCGATGAGCACGCTCTCGATGCGGCGGACGTGGCCGACGACGTCCATCGGCTGGGGCAGCCGCAGGATCGGGTAACCGACGAGTTGTCCCGGACCGTGCCAGGTGATCTTTCCGCCGCGATCGACATCGATGACCGCGGTGCCGTCGACCGGGCGCTCGAAGGCCTCGGTCCGGCGGCCGGCGGTGTAGACCGGTGGGTGCTCGAGCAGTAACACCGTGTCCGGTGCGCTGCCGGCGAGGACTGCGGCGTGCACATCTCGCTGTCGCTGCCAGGCCTGCTCATAGGGCACCAGCCCGGCCCGGATCGTGCGCAGTTGGTCCACGGCCTCAGATTACCTGCGTGAACTTTCCGCGTCGTGCGAAATCCGGGTGCCGGTTGTCGGCGGGCGACGATACGGTGGCTGCCACCGCAACCGGGGAGTGAGAAGTGAGCCGCACAGAGTTGACCGACAATGAGCCGGCCGTCGCGACGCCCACCAGGGCACGCCGGTCGCGGGGCGTGTACATCATTGCCGCGCTGGCAGCGTTCTGGTTCCTGTTCGGCGGCGCCGGCGGGTCCTACCAAGGCAAGTTGGCCCAGGTGCAGAAGAACGACCAGGCGGCCTACCTGCCCAACTCGGCGGAGTCGACCAAGGTCAACACCGAGCAAGAGAAGTTCTCCTCGATCCAGACCATCCCGGGCTTCATCGTGTACGAGCGCACGAGCGGTCTGACAGAGGCTGACAAGGCAAAGATCACGGCGGACGTGCAGAGCATCCGTGGCATCAAAGGGGTAGCACCGGACCAGGTCACGGCTGCGCAGTTCGCCGCCGACGGCAAGGTGGCCAACATCGCTGTGCCGTTGATCGGGAAGAACGGCGACGTCAGTGTCGACGGCGCGGACCTGTCCAAGATCGAGAACAAGGTGATCGATGCCGCGCACAAGAACGCTCCGGACGGCCTGACCATCCACAGCGCCGGGCCGGGCGGTCTGCTCGTCGCGTTCGTCGACTCGTTCAACGGCATCGACGGCACTTTGCTGCTCGCCGCAGGGCTCGTGGTCATCCTGATCCTGCTGGTGGTGTACCGCAGCCCGGTGCTCTGGTTCTTCCCGCTCTTCAGCGCCACCCTCGCCCTGGGCGCTGCGGCGTTGATCATCTACCAACTGGCCAAACACGACGTGCTGACCCTCAACGGGCAGAGCCAGGGCATCTTGTCGGTGCTGGTCATCGGCGCCGGAACTGACTACGCGCTGCTGCTGGTCAGCCGTTACCGCGAGGAACTGCACACCTACGACAGCCGCATCACCGCGATGACCAAGGCGTGGCGGGGGGCGGCGCCCGCTATTGCCGCCTCGGCCACCACTGTGATCATCGGGCTGCTGTGTCTGACGCTTGGTGAGCTGAACTCCGACCGCAGCCTCGGTCCGGTGTGCGCGATCGGTATCGCCTGCACGCTCGGGGTGATGCTGACGTTCCTGCCGGTCTTCCTGGTGCTGGTGGGGCGGTGGGTGTTCTGGCCACGGATTCCGCATGTCGATCACCAAGCCGACATCGCCACCCACGGTATGTGGGGCCGGTTCGCGGCCGCACTGGGCAGGCGTCCGCGCCGCTACTGGATCACCGGGACAGTGCTCCTGCTGATCTGCATCGGCGGCATTGGTGGGCTCAAGACCGGGGGATTGACTGTCGTCGACAGCTTCACCAACACTCCGGACGCCGTGCAGGGCCAGAGGATCTTCGACCGTAGCTTCGACCAGGGCGCCGGTGCTCCGGCCAACGTCACGGCTGCGGCCGACCAGGCCGATGCTGTCATCGCCGCAGTGTCGAAGGTTCCCGGCGTCGAGACCAAGCCCGGTTCGGTGTGCGTGGCGCCCGACTTCACCAAGATCGCCCAACTGGTCAAGTCCGGGCAGGTACCGAACCTGGCCGCGGGCTGCGTGCCATCGACATTGCAGGTTCAGCCCGTCTCCGGTCGCATCCTGGTGCAGGCCAACCTGACCGACCGCTACGACACGTCGCAAGCAACCGACACGGTCAAGGCGATCCGGTCGGCGGTGCACTCGATCCCCGGCGCGCACGCGCTGGTCGGCGGGTCGACCGCGATCAACTACGACACCCAGCAGGCGTCCCGGCACGACCGCAACCTGATCATCCCGATCGTGTTGTTGGTCATCCTGCTTGTGCTCGGGCTGGTGCTGCGGGCGATTCTGGCGCCGATCCTGCTGATCGTCACCGTGGTGGTCTCGTTCGCGGCCTCACTCGGGGTGAGCGCGCTGGTGTTCAACCACATCTTCCACTTCGCCAACTCCGACCCGTCGTTCCCGCTGTTCGTATTCGTGTTCCTGGTCGCGCTGGGCATCGACTACAACATCTTCCTGATGACCCGGGTACGCGAGGAGACCCTGCACCGCGGCACGCGCGACGGAATCCTGCGTGGGCTGGCCGTCACCGGCGGCGTCATAACCTCCGCCGGGGCGGTGCTGGCCGCGACGTTCATCGTGCTCGGGGTGCTGCCGCTCGTCTTCCTGGCCGAGCTCGGCTTCGCCGTCGCGTTCGGCGTGCTGCTCGACACCATCCTGGTCCGCTCGATCGTCGTGCCCGCGCTGAGCTACGACATCGGCCGACGCATCTGGTGGCCCTCCAAACTCGCCCGCGGCGCCGAATAGCCCCTAGCCACCACCAGCCGGCCGCCCCCGGCGCCTCGGCGCGTCGGCCCTACAGGCGTCGGGGCTCCAGTCGGGTCTCGACGGCCGCACCCGCCGGGCCGTCCGGGCCGCGCTCGACGAAGTAGGCGCCCTTGCCGTCCTTCTCAGTGACGGCCTCGACCATCTCGGTGCCGCGGTAGACCACGCCTACGCCGTCGTCGGTGGCGTAGCCCGCCGGCAGCGTGCCGTCGGCGATCAGGGAGTGGAACAGCGGCCGGCGCTGCTCCTCCGAGTCGTAGTGCACCCCGTTGGCGTACGGAATGAAGCCGAGCCCGTTCGTGATCGGTCGCAGGTCGGGGCCGAAGGAGTCCGTCGTACCGCCGGCGTGCCAGCAGATCGACCCAGCCGACACGCCGGTGAGCACGACCCCGGCCTGCCACGCCTCGCGCATCGCTGCGCCGACGCCGTGCAGATCCCACATCGCGAGCAGCCCGGCGACGCTGCCGCCGGTGACCCATACGACGTCCTGCGCGAGCAGGTGGTCGCGGACGTCCTCGACGTTCGGCATGGGGAACAGCGCAAGATGTGACCCGGCCAGGCCGCGGTACTGGGCAGCTTCGGCGAAGCAGTTTAAGGTGAACGGGTTGTCGCCCAGAGCAGTCGCCACGAAGCACACCCGAGGCGCGCGACCGCTGACCCCGGACAGCTCGATCGCGTACTCGGTCAACGGGCCGAGCTCCCACCGGATTCGCCGGCCGGGAACGATCCCGCCGGAGGTGGCGAGGATGGTCGGTGCATCGGCGGTCATGATCGCCAAACTATCGCGGTAGGCGACCAGCCGGTTGACCGTCACCGGCTGTGGA
>JALYVG010000185.1 GCA_030853345.1 Actinomycetota bacterium
GTGGTCTCGCTCCGCCGAACCTGGTCAGCGGGTGCGCCAACTTCTTCGCGGCCAACGGGGATCTCGACTTCGACGGAACGTCCTACTGGCCGGACTGGCCGAACAGCACTACCGCCAACCGGCACCCGTCACCGTTCCTGCAGCAGCAGCCACTCACCGGCGGGGCGCAATACACCGATATCCAGTTCCAGACCAACGCCCCCGCCAGCGAGGCTTCCTGCACTCCCACAGGTGCAGGCTGCGCGGTACCGCCGCCAGGAGCGCCAGCGAACTTCTACCCATGGTGGACGCTCGCCGCGGTGCACGGTACCTGCGTATGGGAATTCGGCCAGATGACGAACGGCAAGACGTTCGGCAAGACCGCCCAATACGGCACGCCCGCCCTCGACTGGTTCTTCGGCAACCTGGAGGGGCCCATCCGTCCAATGCCCCACTGCTGATTCTGGCTAAGGCGCTGTACCACCGTCGACCTCGAGCTTGTGGCCGCTGACGACCCGGCGTGCGGTGTTGCGGCGGCAGGTGAGTCGTCCTCGGCTGGAGCACAAGGACCGGTTCGTGCTGGCCGCGCTGTCGCGGATGTTGCCGAGAGAAGTCGTGCGCGTCAGGATCGTGACGCCGGAGACCCTGCTGCGTTGGCACCGGCAGTTGGTCGCACGGCACGGTACGTATCCGTCGAGGACGAAGCCAGCCGGAGGTCGCGCGCGGACCTCAGCCGTTGTCGGTGACACGGGCGGTGACACGCCGGGACTTGGGCGCTACGCTCGCTTCGCTGCGAGCATCGGTGGAGGCCATGGCTGAGCTGTTCGACTCCGTCGCCCTCCGAGCCGCCGATCTACTGGGCAGCCCGGACACTCTGCTCAGTCGCGCGGATATCGCCACCAATCCGTTACTGCACCGAGTCGGTCGAGACCTCGCCGCCCAGCTTCCCCTGGCTCAACAGACTGCCTTCCCGGTTACTCGCGGCGCAGGCGGGCCACGGATCGCCTATGTGCTGGCGAGCACGGCATCAGTGCACGTCAGCAGGTTCGTTCGACGCTTCACCTTTACCGATGGCACAGTCTGGCTGGTCGGCCAGCAGCTCGACGCAGCCCTTGCCGCCGACGCCTTCATCGGAGCGGCGTTCAGCACCGCGGAACTGGTGGTACCAACGGGATTCATGCCGCATCCACAGGGTCCCTTCGACCCGACCATGCCCGCCGGGACCCCGATCGTCGTTCCCTTTGATGTCACCGCGATCCTGACCCTCCAACCGGTCCAGGGCACCCCGGCGGCGGGCAGCGTCGTCGATGACGGCGCGAACGCGACCATCGCTGCGCCCGGCTCGGTCGCCTTCGACCTGGCGCCGGAAGGCGCGCGCCTAACCGAGTTGGGCGATGCCTCGGCAACCCTCTACGGATCGGCGATCACGTTGACAGGGGGTCTGGCCGGTACAACGTCGGACGCCGGACGTTCCGAGTGGGTCGCCGGATTTGTGACCGCCAGCGGAACGCTCGACTGTTCTGCTCCGGCGTCGAGCGTGTTCGTCACGGCTGGGTCCACCCCAATCAGCGGCGGGAACTGGCGGCTGCCGATTCGCAACACCACCGCTGACCAACTCGGTGCGGCGGCGCCGAGCACTCTGGACTTCGCCGGTGGCGCGGGCCTGACGGCGCGGTGGGGTTCCGAGCCGATCAGCAGAACGCTCGACGCCATTCACGTCGTGGTCGGAACCGGCCAGTTCCGGTTGACCGCGGCCTTCACGGCCGACCGACCGGTGACTGACACGTATCGGCTGTGGGATACGGGCAGCACCGAACGTCCTGCGACCTCCTCGATCAGCGTTCGTATACCCAGCGCTGCGACGGTGACGAGTGCCCAGAGCACCACCGTCGATGTAGTCCAGGTGAGCGGGTGCTCGATCGAGGCCCACCTGGATCGTCCGGTCCTGGCCGACGGCAGCCAGCCCCGAGTGGACCGGCTCGTTGTCGACTACCTGCTGGGTACTAACGCAACGGGCGAATACCTCATCCTGATCGGCAGCGGGCCGCCATCGCCGGATTCCCCCGAGGCCTATCTGCTGCGCAACGCACTGCTGCGCACCGATGGGGTCATCGAGCTCGTGCTGCTGGCGCAGCGAACAGCCAATCAGGCCACCGATGTCACGCTTGTCCTCGCTTCGACACTGACGAATCTGACCCCTACGCTCCCCGATCCCTACGCCGCACAGCTCGGCACCTTTGAACAGCCGCTCCGGACCTTGCTGGCCGGTGTGCTGTGGAAGGCCCCCGCGCCGCCCGAGGTCGCGTTCGACATTCTGGCGAGCAGTCCGTTCGGAGGACGACCGGTGCCGCCATCCGGCCGGCGTTTCGACCTCCCCACGGTCACGCTCTACGACGTGTCCGGTGCGCTGGACCAGTTCGGGGTGGTGATCACCGAGCAGGCCTTGCTGTCGGCGGAAGTCGACAAGCAGATGCTCACCGTATCCGGCCAGGCCTCGGCGCTGTTCGCACTGCCGCAGATCGCGTGGGAGGCGGTGATCACCGAGGACCTGCCAGGGGATCGGGCCATCTTCGGAGCGCTCGCCGGCAACGACGGCCCCAGCACGACCGTCAACGTCGCGACCCAGGCTCTGCGGCCGATGGCACCGGACGCGTTCATCGAACAGTTCCTCGCCGACTACAGCGCAGGCTCGGACCTACAGGCACACTTCACCCTGCCGTTCGGGCTGGAAGCCGATGTGTTCACCGGCGCAACCGATCCACCGAGCCGCGCCCCGCGGCCGACACTGCAGTCGGAGGCGCCCACCTTCGGCTCGGAGACCGGGGGAACCCAGCTGTCCATCGCCGCCCCGGTTTCGCTGTATCAGCGGCAGATCCTTCCTGGCCGCTCGTTCACCACCACCGACGCAGGCGATCCCGGCTACCCACCGGCGATCCTCGATCCCGATGCCGCTTCGTTCTGGGATCAAGAATTCTCCGCTGGGATAAACGGATCGCCGTTCGTACCGGTGGAACGAATCGGGCTGTCCGGGTACGGTTCATCCACCTTCAGCGACTACGTCGACAACACCATCCCCGTAGGGGTGAGCGAAGCGCGCTTCGATGTGATCGTCGGCCGCACGTCCTACGCACTGGTGCAGATTCGCAGCCTGCTGTGCCCGTGGAAGGTGCTGGTCGTCAAGACGATCATCTTCGAGCGCGACGCCGCGGGTTGGATTCAGCGGCGCAGTACCGGCTGGCGCGCCAAGAGCCCGGGCACCTTCGCCTTCGACGGTGGTCCGTCCGCCGAACTGGGCCCGGTCACGCAGATCACGAACATCCGCAACATCGTCGAACTCGACCTGCCGCACGTTCAGGCCGCCGGCAAGGACTGGGTACAGGTCAGCTTCGACACCGATGTGAGTCTGGTGACCGGAGGTTCCGACGGGCTACGGCTCTCCGGTGGGGACATCGGCGGTGGACGGGTGGCCGGCACCCGCTTCACCGGCTGGATCGACCTCACCGTCAGCGCCACGCCTCCGTCACTGGGCGATGTGATCGGTTTGATGGACGTCGTCCAGGCCGCGTCGGGCACCGTCAGCGGCGAGGTTCTCGCCGGCGGGGACAGCGCATCGGACGTACCCGGAGTGGCGCTGACGCTGACCGGAGTCGACGTCCAGGCGACCAACAACGCCGGACCGCGCGCGCTGGGCGTCGCACTGCGAGGCATCCCGCACCTGCCCCGCGACGGATCGTGGAGCGTCGCTCGCCGCTCGGCGACCCAGCAGACGCCACGGCCGGTCGATCCGCTGACGCCGGTGCCGCTGGTCCGGTTCAGCGGCGACACCGCGACCTGGCATCTGGCCGAACCGTCCGATGTGTTGTCCCTGGCCAGCCCCGCGACGCTGTACTCCTTCGTGCAGTCGACCGGAACGCAGCAGCTGCTCTTCGAACACCCCACCATCACCGGCGGCGCGGGGCAGAACCCCTTGAATTTCCGGCAAACTCCGGCGCTGGCCGACGTCGGCGCGCTGCTGGGCAGCAGTGGCCTGTTGCCGGCACTCGGCTCGATGCTGAAGTTCCCGTCCTTCACGGGGTTTGTGCCCTCCGGCGACGGCCTCGCCACGACCCAGACGCTGACCCATACGACTCAGCTCGGCGACACCACACTCATCCCCCTTGGGCCGATCTCGGTGGTGATGGCCACCAACCTCGATCCGACTCTGCAGCCCGCCCCGCCTGCCCCGGCCCAGCAGAGCGTCATCACAGTGAGCATCGATCCTGGTGCCGACCCTAGATGGGCGATCACGATCACCAACGTTGCGTTCAAACTGATCGTCGACGGCATGAGCAGCTCCACCGACCCGCTGGTCGCGGTGATCGGTGATGTCGTGGCCGCGGACGGCAAGCCCCCGACCGTGACGAACCTGCAGTTCGCGTACGGCAATTCCCTGTCCGTGGTCAAGGATGTGCTCTCTGGCATCGAGGCGATCGCCGAGGCGCTGCCCGGTGGCAATGCCTCGGGGCTGGACGTCGGCTTCACCGGGACGAAGCTGCGGATCCGCGATGCGGTGTCCTTGCCGCAACTCCCGCTGGGCCTGGGCTACCTGCAGGGCATCTCGCTCAACCTCGGCTTCGACGTCGACGTGCTGGCCAAGACGATGACCTTCGCAGTGGGGGTCGGCAGCGACCAGAACCCCTTCACCTGGCTGGCTTCGCCGCTGGCCGGCAACGGATTCCTCCAGCTCGGGGCGGGAGAAGCCGGTCTCGGGGTGGTGATGCAGGGCGGCATCGGCGTCGGCCTGGGTATCGACGTGGCGATCGCTTCGGGCAGCGCGTCGGTGTGTATCGCGGCCCAGTTGGACACCACCAAGCTGCCATTCGGCATCATGCTGCTGCTAACCGGAAACGCCGCGGTCGATGTGCTCGACGGGTTGGCCAGCGCATCGCTGACCATCACCGCCGGTCTCGGCGTCCAGGTGGTACCCGGCCCGACGTCAGATCTGCTGCAGATCCCACCGCTGATCGAGGACTACATCAACAAGACTTCGATAACGCTGTCGGCCGAGGTGGCGGTCGCCATCCACCTGACCGTCGGCTGGCTGGTGCACGTGGACTGGTCGGGTTCATGGGGCTTCTCCGAGACGATCAGCGGCAGCGCTCTGACTTCGGTGCTGCCGTGACGGGAGAACGCTGAGATGAGTCTGGCCGATCTTCGACTGGCAACGCTGACGTTCCCGCAGCGGTGGACCGGTGCCGCGCTCGAAGCGACCGTGCTGCTCGTGCCCAGCGGCGATCCGACGACGTCGCTGTTCCCGTCAACACCGGCCAGTTCCCCGTTCGCAGGTGCTGATATCAGGCTGCGAGTCGCGGTAGTCGCGGGGTTGGACGCGATGCCCACCCTCGCGGCGCCGACGGACGGTCTGACACTGACCGCACCGGTCAACGCCGGCGCGCTGTTCACCGAGCTCACGGCGCGGTTCAGCCCGCAGGACCAGACCGCCGGGCCGCCACCACCCGTGCCGCCGCGCAGCGTCCTGCGCAAGGCGTTGCCGGACAGCTATGTCTCGCTCCTGCCGCCGGGGCGTTCCCACTCGCCGTACGTCGGCTCCACCGATGAGTTCGGCTGCACCGTGCGCGGCCAGGACCCGCAACCGCTGCCGGCCACCCGGCCCGACCCTAGCTGGGGCCAGGTCATCTCCTACGCGCTGCGTAACCCAGCCCTGGCCGACGCCCTCGGCCTGCGCTACACGTTCTCCGTCCCGATCGCCGATCCGAGTCCGTACGCCACTGGCGGCTGGCTGTTCGTGACGCTGGATCAGGGGGACGGTGGCACCGGCTACGGAGCCGCCTGGGCGGCATCACCCGATGCGGTCAAGGTATTTGCTGCCCGCATACCACAATTGGCCGCAGACCCGCGGCCGGTCTTCGCCGCCGTGCTGTTCCCGGTGGGCAATCCTGCGGCCCCACCCGTGACGCCGGACGAGTCCGCGATCGACGAGGCGATCATCGAGGCCGGGGCGTACGGCGACGGCTTTGCCAAGCTGGTGCACGCGCGGCAGCCGGACAGCTCGGATGCCCACGTGGGCGACGGAAAGACCGGCGTCAGCGCGGCGACCGACGCCGGGATCCAAGTCGGCTGGGATGACGAGCAGATCCTGACCTGGCACAACCGGCAGGTCGAGATCGCGCACCAGGCCCTCAACGGCGACCCGGTGCCGCTGGAAGCACCCCTTGGTGTGCAGGGGTATCGGCTCGATGTGCGCGAGCCCGTGGATGGTGAATCGGCGGCCCAACGCGACCAGGGCTGGGTGAGCCTGATGCTGGCCACGGGCTCACCGCCGGCACCCCTCAACCAGTTGGTGTCGGATTTCGGCGGCGAGCTGATGATTGAACCGACCGCGTCGGCACCGGCGACCGCGACCCGTCCCGGGGAGTTCTGGCTACCGTTGTACTTCGCCCAGTGGCGAGGCACGCCGATCGGGGTTCGCGACGACACGCCGCACCTGCTCTCCGGCGGAGTGGCGGCCGGCAAGGAACCAGCGGTGATCCCGTCCGCCTTCGTCGGCGCGGATATCCCTGCGCTGCTGTACGGACACCGCTACGAGGTGCGAGTCCGCCTCGGTGACCAATCGGGTGGCGGCCCGAAGGTGACCGACGTCCCCGTCAACGAGACCAATGCTGAGCGGGCGGCGGTGGACTTCGCGCGGTTCGTCTCGCCCAATGCCTTCGCGATCGATGCGCCCGCACCGCTGACCGAGATCACCCTGCAGCGCCCGAGCATCGGCTACCCCGAGGCGCTGTTCACCACGCGCTACGGGACTCGGCCCGAGGTGCGCGCGGCCACCCGATCGGCGATGCTGGCACAGCTGGGCCTCGGCCCGGACGGGTCGCCGTTGCCCCCGGCCGAGCGCGTCCCGGACTCGCACACCGTGGGAGTCCCGGACCCGGACGTCACGTCGGTCGAAATCCGGGTCGAGGCGCGGACTCTCGGACACGACGTCGGCGATGACATTGCTGGGGACGGGGTATTCACCACGTTGTACGTCACGACGCGCGATATCGGCCGGCTCGCAGCGTTGCCCGGCGGGGCCGTCACACTCGCGGATGTGGTGGCCGATGTTGCGATACCGCCGCTTCAGCTGGCCTTCGCCGACATCGACGATGTGAGCATCCTGGCCGCACCGGGGCCGGTCGGGCCGTTGCCGGTGCCGCGTGCCCGTGACGTCCGGCTGGTGCTCACCCCGATCGCGTCCGGGCCGGCCGGCTATTTCGGAGCGCTGGACCCGTCGATCGGTAGACCTCAGCCCACTCGAGGGGCGAGCGCGTATCTCAACATTCGGGTGCCGTCCGAGGCGGAAGCAACACCGCTGTTCACTCCGCCGGCGGATGCTCGACCGGCGGTCGAGGCGTACTTCTTCCAGCGCGCAACCTCGGGGGATCCGGTGGCCGCGCTGATGACCGCCATGGCCGACCAGCTCGATCTGGTCGCCGATGGTCTGTCGCTGCGAGGGCGGCCCGGTTCGCGGGTGGCGTTCGGCGCTGCCGCGGGTGTGGCGAGCACGATCGGGCCGGATGGCGGGTCGATCACGTTCTCGGCCGCGGCTGATCTGCTCCGGAAGTGGACGGTCGGCATCCGCTACGACCTCGCGCGCGACTGGACCTGGGACGGCCTGACCCGCGGCCAGGTGGCCGTCGAGCGCGCGGGTGAGCCGATCGGCGCCGTCACGGTGCCGCGGGTGGCCACGGCGGACTCGCTTGTCGGCATATCTGTGCGCGATCGCACCCGGCTGGTGTTCTTCGACGCCATTGATCCGGCTGTCACCGACCCGGCCGACGGATTCACCGATCGGCCGCCCTATCTACTGCGCGCGATCATGGGCGATGCGGCGGGCGGCTCGATCACAGCTACGACCGATCCCGTCGCGCTGCGCCTTCCGGTCGCCGTCCCGCCGTCCGGGTTGCCGAAACTCGTATCGGCCGGCTACGCGCTCGCCCCGTATCTGCCGGCGCCCGACTACTCCTCGACCGCGCTACGCAGCCGGCACTTGTGGGTCGAGGTGGCCGAACCACCGGCGGCTGGCGACGCATTGTTCGCTCGGGTGCTCGCCTACGCACCGGACCCGTTGCTCTACGTCGACGCGAACGTGCTGCGCGCCGACCCACCGGCTGAACCGGCATTGAAGCTCGATCCGGAGTCGATCAGGGTCATCACGCCGAATCAGCCGCGGGACGAGGACGGGTTGGAGGCGATGACCAAACTGGTTCCGTCGCCGGAGGACCCGACCAGGTTCCTGCTGCCGTTGCCGGCCGGTGTGGCGGTTGACGATCCGCGACTGTTCGGCATGTGGACGTATGAGTTCCGGTTCGGGCACGAGGCGCCCTGGTCGACGGCGCACGGCCGCTTCAGCCGTCCGCTGCGGGTTACCGGTGTGCAGCACCCGGCCCCGGCAGCGTCCTGTGCGGCGGCGTGGCGCGCCGTGCCGAGCTACAACCGCAGGTTGCGTCACGACCTCGTCGCGACGGCCGGCTACGCCGCGCCGGTGCTGAACGGCCGCCAGGTCGGGGACGGGATTCCGCGCTCCACGCTGGGGTTCCTGCTGTACGCGCAGGGCCGGCAGGCCGACGCGAGCGGCTCCCGCAATGTGTTGATATCCCACCGTGGCGCTGAGCTGGTGGTCGATCAGGGCCGGATCAGCTACGGCTCTGCCGTGTTCGATGAGTCGGAGATCTTGTCGGCGCTGGCCGGGCTGGCGCTGCCCCCGGATGCCCCGTTGAGCGTGCTCGCCGTCGAGTTCTACAGCGGTGGCGGCGCGGTCGGTCGCGAGTACCGCTCAGACGTCGTCCGGCGTTCGGGGCAGCCGTCGGGGAATCTGCGCGGCATCGATCCGTTCGGGTCGGACTTCTTCGGGACCCGCAGGATCCTGCGGACATCGCCGCTGGTCAGGGTCGAGCCGGTCTGCTGACTCGTGAGTCAGGTCCAGCTGCGTGATTTGCAGGACATAGCGGGTGAGGTGGGCGTACGGTCCGAGCTCAAACGCCTCCGGGCAGCGGGTCGCTCGCGGACAGTCGGCGCAAGCATGAGCGGGCACTCTAGGAAGTGCTGCAAGTCGCCGAGGTCACGTCCAACGACGGGACGTCACGAATGCCGTGCGGCTATGACCCGAATTTCGTCCATCGCCCTTCAGAGACCACCTCGACGGAGCCGTCGACGACCTTGATGGCCGTCTGCTCGTCGATGGCGTAAGCCGGGACGCCGATGTCGGCGGCCCACCGCTCTGCGTCAGCCAGCGTGTTCGTCGGGAAAGCGTCCAGGTGCGGGAAGATCGAGAAGTCGACGACTCCCAGGGTGCGGTCGTCCGGCGCGGACGGCCACTCGACGAAGTACGCTCCGATCCGCGGCGTCATCACCATGCTTCCGGCACTGACTCCCACCCAGACCGCGTCGGGCAGCAAGGGCAGCAGGTCGGCCAACCCGGACTCCCGCATCCAGTGGCACAGATACGTCGCGTCGCCCCCGTCGACCAGCAGTACATCGGCCTCTCGGACCCAGGGGACCCACCGCTCCGCCCCGATGGTGGGCAGTGCGGTCAGCTCGAGGACGCCGAGCGACGCCCAGCCCAGGCCGGAGAAGTGCCGGAAGTCGGGCTCGGCGGCCACCAGGCCCCGCACCGATTCCGGTCCGCACATCGGGTGACCCCACTGCGCCGTCGGGACGACCAGGGCGTGACACTCCGAGACCGGCTTGCCAAGAAGCTGCACGAGCGCTGAGTGGATGCTCGGGTTCGTGACGCCGCCTGACGTAAGCAGGAGCTTCACGGTGCCTCCAAGTTCGAGCGCGGAAGGTGGATGTGCACGAAGGCCCGGGGACCGTGCTGAGAATCATCGCAGTTCGGGCTACCTCTTCAGAGATCCCTTAAAGTCGCCGGGGCGCGGTTGTCCGCTAATCCTCCACCCGGTACTACCCCGCACAACACGTGCATCCGCCCGACGCACACACGATGCGCGCCGCGACCGGTACCGACGCGGCGGGTCATCAATTCAGTGCACCGGGTGCTCGGCTGCGTGTTCAACGAAATCCGATGCGCGGCTTCGCGCCTCACCGGCAACGTCGACGGTGGGATGGCAAGAGCTCGCGACTGCCGATGCGGCCGAGGTGCTGCGACGCGACTCTCGGGCTGTCGCCCGGTGGGCATCGCCGACGGTGCCGGGAAGGTCGTGCTCTGCATCGACGAGTTCGGCTAAGACGCGGCCGTCGACTACCGCTCGGAATGAGGCGACAAACATGACGATCGACAACTCGGTGACCTTCGGACCGCGCCAGAGCGCGCTCCTGGCACCCGCGCCGACGGCCAAGACAATCCAACGGCGTACTTTCCTGCCGTTCGAGCTGTTTCGCTCCGCCGCCATCAACCTCCGCATGATCAAGATCATCCGCCGGTCCCACCAGCACCGGCAAAGTGTGGCCGGCAGACATGCCGCGGACGCACGGCGTAGTTCGCATGAGCGACGAGGATCCGCCCCAACTCGCGCACAGCGTGGTATCGGCCGGTCGACGCAATTGGTGCAGGATCATGAGCGTGGGCGTCTACAACGACAACGTCTTGCCGCGGTTGGTCGATGTCGCACTCGGCCGCCGTTTCGACCCGATCCGCGCGCGGGTGGCGCATGGACTGCACGGCGACGTCCTCGAGGTCGGTTTCGGCTCGGGGCGTAACGTGCCGCACCTGCCATCGGGTGTGACCCGAATGCATGCGGTCGACCCCGCGGTATCGGCTCGGCGCTTAGCGGTTGGCCGAGTTGCAGCTAGTACCGTTCCGGTCGACTACATCGGACTGGACGGTGCGCGACTGGCGCTACCCGACGCGTCGGTCGACCACGTGCTGTCCACGTGGACGCTGTGCACCATCGCGGACGTCGAAGGCGCTCTGGCCGAGATATATCGAGTGCTGCGTCCGAACGGCAGCCTGCACTTCATCGAGCACGGCCGCTCACCGAGCAGGACCATCAGCACCTGGCAGCGCCGTCTCACACCACCCTGGCGCAAGGTGGCCGGTGGATGCCACCTCGACCGTCCGATCGCGACGCTGATCGAGTCGTCCGGCATGCAGCTGACCCGACTCGACAGCTACCGGCTGTTTCGTCCCGAGCTCCTCGGCTGGACTTACGAGGGTGTGGC
>JALYVG010000219.1 GCA_030853345.1 Actinomycetota bacterium
TGGCCCTCGAGGTCGCGCACCACCTCGTTGCCCTCGACGTCGAACGCGCGCAACTTGACGTTCGCGTGCCGCTCCACGGGCACGTCGTGGCGCTCATCGATCAGCAGGGACAGCGAGAGGCAGCCCTCCCCGTCGACGAGCATCTCGTCGCTGGCCTCGACGATCTCGGGGTTGACGACGACCACAGGGCCCTCGTCCTCCGACACCTCGTAGACGAACATGCGGCGCAACAGACCGATCTGCGCCGCGGCCAGACCCGCCCCGTGCGCGTCGTTCATGAGGTCGACCATGCGCGCCGCGAGCGCTGCGAGATCGTCGTCGAACGCCTCGACCTCCCGCGACCGCTGCTTCAGCACCGGGTCGGGGAACTGCCGCACCTGCTGGAGCGCCAGCCGCCGGCGCTCTCGCGATTCCGTCTCTCGCCTCTCCTGCTGGGTCGCCACGGCCGAAGCGTATCGCGGCCGCTCAGACGTGGCGGTCAATCGCCGAGGGCAGGCCGATCCAGCGATGTCGGCGCGACTCGAAGACCGAGACCGTCGGCGGCGGGAAGGATGGATCGGCGAAGGCGCCGACCGGAACGGCGATCAGGCCGGGGACGTCCGCCGTGGTGTAGAAGACCGTGGCGCCGCAGTCCGGGCAGAAGTGGAAGGTGACGGCACCGCCGTGATCGGAGGCGCGGACGTAGTCGGTGCAGCGGCCGGAGACGTGCACCTGATCCTTGGGGAACCGCGCCTGGATCGCGAAGGCGCTGCCCGTCCGCCGCTGGCAGGCGAGGCAGTGGCACATGGAGATCCGGACCGGATCGCCGGCCGCCTCCAGGCGAAGCTGCCCGCAGCTGCAAGCCGCGTCTCGGGAAGCCATCGCCACGAATCCTACGGAATGCCGGCGGTCGCTTCAACGGTCGGCGCCGCCCATCCACCGCCCGCCGACCGCTGGGGTCTGGTGGCTGTCGTTTTAGTCGTGCGGGCGGCGGCGGTGGCGCGATCGTCGGGATCGGCGGTGGCCGTGGCGCGGCGGTGGTGGCGGCCGCCGCGGCGGCTGGAGGATCGTTGGACGGGGGGAGGGGCCGGGTCGGGCCGCTGTTCGCGGTTTACCGGGCTGGTTGGGCGGCGCTGGCGGCGGTGGCGGTGATCAGCCGCAGCAGGTTGTGCACGAGTCCGTGAAAGGCCCATTCGTGCCGTGCTGCGTCGAGGCCGCGGCGGCTTAAGCGGCGTCCGTTGCGGGTGTTGGTGATGGTACCGATGACCGGCTCGACGGTCGCGCCACGACGCTTGTAGACGTCTGCGGCTCCCGGTTGTTGGAGGCGCTCCGCGAGCCGGCGGCGAGCCGCGCACCCCTCGAGCGACCGGTCCGGCTCGCTCCGGCGCGGATTGCCAGGCGCGATCAACAACGTGATGCCGTCGTCGCGCTCGGCCGCGTTGGCGTTCGTGAAATAGCCATGATCAGCGGTCACGTAGCCGAGCTGGTCGGTAAACCCGGCCCGCTCCAGATGGTCGCGGGTGGCGTTCAGCATCGGTGCCAGCTGGTGATGGTCGGTCGGATCGGTGCAGACGCCGGTGGCCAGCACCAGATGATCGTCGGACACCACCACCTGCGCGGTGTAGCCCTGCGTCCAACCGTTATCGGCACGCTGCACGATCCGGCTCTGCGGATCGGTCAGGTTGACCCGCTTTGACGGCTTCGGCTTCGCTGGCCGCGAGCAGCCGGCGGCCTTCGCCCCCGCCACCCGCACCTGGTGCGCGGCAACCGCTTGGACGTCGCTTTCGGCAGCGACAGCCGCAGCCTGGCCGGCTTGCGCGAGCCGCCGTTTAGCATCCGAGATCGCCTTCTTGCGCCGCTCCGGATCGGCCAGCTCGGGCGGCAACTCGTCACCGCGCTTGGCGCCGTACAACGCGTCCTCGGCCGCGTCGACCTCGTCCGCCTCCGCCAGCATCCCGGCCACCAACCGCTCCAACCGATCCTGCTCCCGCAGCAGCGTCACGCGGTCGCGGTTCCGGTGCCGAGCGGCCGGCGCTGCCAGCTTGGTGCCGTCCACCGCGACCTGCCCGAGCTTGCCCAGCCCCGCCGCCCGACACAACCCCAGCACCTGCACAAACAGGCCAGCGATCCGCTCCGCGTGCTGTGCCCGGAACCGGGCGATGGTGGCGTGATCCGGCCGCCGCTGAGCGGTGATCACCCGAAACGCGACATCCGTCTCACAGCGCCGCTCGATCTCGCGGCTCGATCGCACGCCGACCGCGTAGCCATACACCAACAACGCCAACAGCATCCGCGGCTCATACGGCGGCCGCGACCGCGGCTGCCGCCGCGCGTCCTCATAGAACACGTCCAGATCAAGCTCGTCCACCACCCCAATCACCATCCACACCCTGTGATCCGATGCCAGCCACGACCGCAAATCCGGCGGCAACAGCATCAGCTGATCCCGATCACACGACACAAACCGACGACTCATCAGAACAACCTCCGACGCGTGCAGCAGCAACCCCAACGATACGGACCACGCCGGACACCACCCCGCCGACTTCTGCGACACCCACCTGACCCCAGAACTTCTTCCGCACGGATCCGCGCAGATCGCACGAGATGGCACGCGTTTGGCGCGAGATGGCACGGTGCGCGCGCGGTTGGTGCGCCGGAGGAGCCTTACGGTTCGTTCGGCTGTGCGCCGGATGCGACGCATGCGTCGCATCGTGCTTGCCCCGGTCGGGCTCGCGGTTCTGCTTGCCGTCCCGTCATCCGTGACCGCCGCCGGGCAACATCAGCTGCGAGCTGCACTGGAAGGACGGCGGCCTCGGAACGTTCGCGTACTGCCAGACCCGGAGCCCGGCGCGCAGCGCCAGGCTGCGGTCGTCCGGCTCGCCGAAGGTC
>JALYVG010000226.1 GCA_030853345.1 Actinomycetota bacterium
GCCTGCTCGACCGCGGGCCGGTACTCCCCCGCGGGCGTGCGCGAGACCCCCTGCTTGGGCGGCGCCGACCCGACCGTGGCGACGGTCGGCGGGGTCGCCGTGGCCAGTGCGGCCTGCATCGAGTCCAGCCGGCGGGTGGCGTCGGCGTAGGCGGCATCAAGGTCGGCGGTCGACATGGCGGCGTCGACCAAGGCATTGGCGACGAGCACCACGGTGCACTCGTGGTGGTCGACGGCCGCGAGGTCGGTGACGAGCAGCATCGTGAGCTCGGGCAGGCCGAGTTCGTCGGCAGCCTTGTCGGGCAGCCGTTCGAGGCAGCGCACGATGTCGTAGCCGAGGTAGCCGACGAACCCGCCGGTCAGGGGCGGCAGGCCGGGCAGTCGCGGGGCCTTCACGGCCCGCCACGCAGCGCCCAGCACCGCGAGCGGTTCGCCGGTGGTCGGCAGTCCGGCCGGCACCGAGCCCGTCCATGCCGCGTCGCCGTCGACGACCGACAGCGAGGCGATCGCATTCACACCGACGAAGGACCACCGCGAGAACGAGGCACCCGGCTCGGCCGACTCGAGAAGGAACGTGCCGGGTCGGCCCGCGGCGAGCTTGCGGTACACCCCCACCGGCGTCTCGGCGTCGGCGAACAGCGTGCGGGTGATCGGCACCAGCCGGTGCGTCAGCGCCAGTCCGGCCAGGTCCTGTCGGGAGATCATGAGCCGTCGCCGCGCCTGGCCTGCGGCCGGGCGGTCACTGGCAGCGCACCGGCGTCGAAGCAGGTGCGTCGGCCGGTGTGGCAGGCGGCGCCGATCTGGTAGACCTTGACCAGCACCGAGTCGCCGTCGCAGTCCAGCGCCACCGACCGGACGTACTGGGCATTGCCTGATGTCTGGCCCTTGACCCAGTACTCCTGCCGCGACCGCGACCAGTAGGTCGCCCGGCCGGTAGTGAGGGTGCGGTGCAGTGCCTCGTCGTCCATCCAGCCGACCATCAGCACCTCGCCGGTGTCGTGTTGCTGGAGCACGGCGACGATCAATCCGGCGGGGTCGCGCTTGAGGCGGTCGGCTATGGCGGGATCCAGTGCACTGACGGGCATGGCGACGATTGTGCCGAACCGCGCTACCCGGTTCGCAGCGGCAGCCGGACCGTGACCGTGCTGCC
Organism: Actinomycetota bacterium; assembly: GCA_030853345.1. Taxonomy (GTDB): domain Bacteria; phylum Actinomycetota; class Actinomycetes; order Mycobacteriales; family Jatrophihabitantaceae; genus QHCC01. The sequence goes on from JALYVG010000226.1 coordinate 1,150, forward strand.
TGCCGCAACGGTGCTGGCGAAGTGCACGGTGCCGCCATGCGCCGACACGATCGAGGCGACGATCGCCAACCCCAGACCAGTGCCGCCGCGCACCCGGCTGCGGGCCTTGTCGGCGCGCCAGAACCGTTCGAACACGTGCGCCGCCTCGTCGGCCGGCAGTCCTGGACCGGCGTCGACGATGCGGATGACCACCGTGTCGCCGTCGCGGTCGCCCAGGACCGAGATCGGCCCGTCCGGGCGGGTGTGCACCGCTGCGTTCGTGACGAGGTTGCGCACGAGCCGCAGCAACTGGTCACGGTCGCCGACGACCGTGAGACCTGGCTCGGCGTGACTGTCGATCCGCCGCTGCGGATACGCCGCCTGGGCACCGGTGACCGCCTCGTCGAGTACGTCGGCCACGTCGACGACCTCGCGCTGCGGCAGGGCACCCTGGTCGCTGCGGGCCAGGGTGAGCAGGTCGTCGACCAGCCGGGACATGCGGGTGCCCTCTGACTCGATGCGCGCCAGGTTGTCGGCCGGCTCCCCCTCGCCCTGCTGGCGCTGCATCCGCGCTAGTTCGGCGTACCCGCGAATCGAGGTCAGCGGGGTGCGCAGTTCGTGCGACGCGTCGGCCAGGAACTGCCGCATCCGCTGCTCGTTGGCCAGCCGGGCCGCGAACTGGGTCTCGACCGCCGCCAGCAGCGTGTTCATCGACTCGGCCAGTTGGCCGACCTCGGTCCCGGAGTCCGCGCCCGGCACCCGCCGCTCGAGCCCGGCCCCCTCCGGGGAGAGCTCCGCGGCAACCTCGCGCGCCGTACGCGTGACCCGGTACAGCCGCCCGAGGCTGAGCCTGACCCCATACGCCGTCGCCACCAGCGCGAGGACGACCGCCGAGGCGCCGATGAGCAGCTCGAGCTCGAGAAGCCGGCGCACCGTTCGGTCGATCTCGTCGGTGGAGAGCCCGATGACCGCGGTGCCAGGCGTTTGCTGACGAGTGACCAGCGATGTCGCGATCACCGATCTCGTGGTGACCCGAAGCTCGTAGCCGTCCGTCGTGTGCACCGTGATGGCGGCCCCGGAGGTACGGCCGGCCAGCTCGCGGCGTTTCTCGGGCGAGAGCCGGAGCTCCTCCACCGCCGGGCTGGCCGGCTGCCGGAGCACCTCACCGGAGGGATGCAGTGCTATCGCCCACACGTGCTGCGGCGCCCGCACCCCGGGCACGGCTGCTGTCGGTCGCCCCGGTCCGAACAGCTCCTCGAGGGACCCGGATGCGGTGCTCTGCAACTGCTGGTCCAGGCGACTGACCAGGAAGGCGCGCAAGGCGTAGAAGGTGCCGATACCGGTGGCGAGCACGACGACGACCACGAGGCTGACCACGAAGGTCACCAGCCGCCCGGTCAGGCTTCGCGGCAGGAACCGCCAGCGGCGTGGACCTGATTCGGCATCCGGTGGTGCCGGCGGGGGTCCGGCCCAGTCAGGCGGGAGCGAGGCCGAGCTGTTCGGATCGACGGGCTCGGCGTCGCCCGGCCACGGCTCAGTTGGCGGGGTGACACCGACGGCGCCGGTGAACGGGTGGCTGCTCATGCTCGCCTTAGCCTGACATGCCGAGCAGTGCCGCGGTTAAGTGCGCGGTGCCTTGATGACGTAGCCGGCGCCACGGACGGTGTGGATGAGCTTGGGCTCGACCGAATCCAGCTTCTTGCGCAGGTAGCCGACGTAGAGCTCCACGATGTTGGACTGTCCCTGGAAGTCGTACTTCCAGACACGGTCGAGGATCTGAGACTTGGACAGCACCACCCGTTCATTGCGCATCAGATAGCGCAGCAGCTCGAACTCGGTGGCGGTCAGGTGCACCTCGACTCCGCCGCGCGTCACCTCGTGGCTGCTCTCGTCCAGCTCCAGGTCGGCGATACGCAGCACACCGTCACGGTCGGTGTCCGGCGCCGAGCGGCGCAGCACGGCGTGCACCCGGGCCAGCAACTCCTCGATGCTGAACGGCTTCACCACGTAGTCGTCCGCGCCCGAGCGCAGCCCGCCGATGCGGTCGCTCGCGGCGTCGCGGGCAGTCAGGAAGATCACCGGCACTTGAGAGCCGGCCGAGCGCAGGCTCTGCAGCACGCCCAGTCCGTCCATCCCGGGCATCATCACGTCGAGCACGACCAGGTCCGGGTCGTTGGCGGCGACGGCGGCCAACGCGGCCGGCCCGCTGTCGGCGGTGACCGTCTCGAAGCCATCGAAACGAAGTGCGGAGGACACCAGATGGGTGACGTTGTCCTCGTCGTCGACCACCAGGACCCGCCGCTTGCCGGGTGAGGACGATTGTGCAGCGCTCATCGGTGGCCTCCTCGGTGCAGGCTCGGTCCCCGCTGTGCCGATCCTGAGCGCCCAGACTGGGCTCACGCTGGGAATATGCTGTGAGCAGGGTATGCGAGGCAGCCGAACCGCCCAATCGCAGGGCGCCCACTCGGCGCTGGGTCAGCCGCGCGCGAACGTCACGGCGCCGGCGACGTCTCGTTGTCCGCGCCGGCGGGCTGCGCGGATCCGGGCCGCTGCCGGCGTCGGCCGACATGCTTGACCGCAACCGGCGTCGTGGGCCGGGTTCGACCGGTTCGCGTCCTGCGCAGTTGTGCCGGCCACCCCGGTTGCACCCCCATCCAGGTCCACGACGCCGGGAGGAAAGCCAGCACCAGCGCCGTCGCCGAGGTGAGGGCCAGGACGACCGGGACGGCCGGCGACCCGGTGGTGGGATCCAGCACGAAGTCGATCGAGGTCACCAGCGTGGCGAACTGCCCGACGACGAAGGGCCAGCGCCGCCGGCCGTTGAGGAACCAGAAGATCGTCAGGACCACGGCCAGCAGGAGCGCCGCCGCCACCACGCCGGCGATCTGTTCGCCGGTCCGGGTGGTGGTGATGTCCGGTGGCTGGACCGGGTGGAAGAACCCGTGCGCGATGAACAGCACTGCGTACACAGCCAGGAACGGCGCCGGGGCCACGCCCGCGGCGACGGCGCCGATCACGGCAGGCGGCGCCTCACGCATGTCATCGTCGTCCACGGCCCTCCCGCCACGAATCGCCACGAATTCAGCGCAACGCTACGCGCTGCCCGCCCCAGCGATGGAACGACCTGCATCCGTGTCGTCCCGGCGACCCGGGGGCAGCTCCGGTGGCGGCGATCCGTCAGCGGACTTCGACGCCGGCGGCGCGAAGCGCGTCCTTGACTTCGCCGACCGTCAACTGCCCGAAGTGGAACACGCTCGCGGCGAGAACGGCGTCGGCACCGGCGGCGACCGCGGGGGCGAAGTCCTCGACCCGGCCGGCTCCCCCGCTGGCGATCACGGGGACGTGCACGGCAGCGCGCACCAGACGGATCATCTCCAGGTCGTAGCCGTCCTTGGTGCCGTCGGCGTCCATCGAGTTCAGCAGGATCTCCCCCGCGCCGAGGTCGGCGGCGCGGCGCGCCCAGTCGATGGCGTCGATACCGGTGCCGGTGCGCCCACCATGGGTGGTGACCTCGAAGCCGCTGGCGGTGGGAGCAGCTTCGCGCGGTACCCGGCGGGCGTCGACCGAGAGCACCAGGACCTGCCGGCCGAACCGCTCGGCGATCTCGTGCAGCAGGGCGGGCCGCGCAATCGCCGCCGTGTTCACCCCCACCTTGTCTGCCCCGGCGCGCAGCAGGGCATCGACATCGGCGACGCTGCGGATGCCACCGCCGACGGTGAGCGGGATGAACACCTGATCGGCCGTGCGCCGCACGACGTCGTAGGTCGTCTCACGCCCCGACGACGACGCGGTGATGTCAAGGAACGTCAGCTCGTCGGCACCCTGCTCGTCGTAGCGGCGGGCCAGCTCGACCGGGTCGCCGGCGTCGCGCAGCCGCGCGAAGTTGACACCCTTGACGACCCGGCCCGCATCGACGTCCAGACAGGGAATCACCCGAACAGCGACACCCATTGCGCCGGATATCCCCTCGTTATCTGGCTGCCGAGTACGGGAACCATTCGGTGAAATCGGGCAAGAGCCCCAACCCCGAGGTGGCAGCGGTGAGCGAAGCGAGCGTAGCGGCCCAGGCCGACTCCGACCGGCTCAGCAGCGACGACAAGCGGGCGGTGACCGCCGCGTTCCTCGGCTGGTCGATGGATGCCTTCGACTATTTCATCGTGGTGCTCGTCTACGCCGAGATCGCCAAGGAATTCGGCGTATCGCTCACCCGGATGGCATTCCTGACGACCGTGACGCTGCTCATGCGTCCGGTCGGCGCCGCGATCTTCGGGATCTGGGCCGACAAGGTCGGCCGCAAGCGCGCACTGATCGTCGACGTGTGCTTCTACTCCGTCGTGGGCTTTGCCTGCGCGTTCGCGCCGAACTTCACGGTGCTGCTCGTGCTGCGGATGCTCTATGGCGTCGGCATGGGCGGCGAATGGGGGTTGGGCGCGTCGCTGGCGATGGAGAAGGTGCCACCCAAGCGTCGTGGGTTGGTCTCGGGCATCCTGCAGCAGGGTTACGCCTTCGGCTACCTGATGGCCGCGCTGGCCTACCTGGCCGTGCGGAACCTGACCGACTGGAGCTGGCGCGGGCTGTTCGCGCTCTCGATCCTGCCGGCGCTGCTCTCGCTGTTCCTGCGGGTGAAGGTCACCGAGTCCGAGACCTGGGTCGAGACGAAGGCCAACGTCGACGAGAAGAAAACCACCGTGAGGCAGATCCTGTCCTCGCCGACCGTGTTGCGGCGCTTCGGTTACCTCGTGCTGCTGATGACAGCGTTCAACTGGATGAGCCACGGCACTCAGGACATCTACCCGACCTTCCTGAAGAAGGGCCTGGAGTTCTCGCCGAACACGGCGCTGTACATCGCGATGTTCTACAACATCGGGGCCCTGCTGGGCGGGACGCTCATGGGCGCGTTCTCCGAGCGCGTCGGTCGGCGGGTGGTCGTCGTCGGCTGTGCGCTGCTGGCCCTGCCGCTGCTGCCATTGTTCGCGGCGTCCCACGCGATCGGGCTGGTGTGCCTCGGCTCCTTCCTCACCCAGTTCCTCGTGCAAGGCGCGTGGGGTGTGATCCCCGCACACCTCAACGAACTCTCGCCGGCAGAGATCCGCGGCTTCTACCCGGGGGTGACCTACCAGCTGGGCAACTGCCTGGCCGCGTTCAACCTGCCCATCCAGGAGCGGCTGGCCGAAAGCCACAGTTACACGTACGCGATCACGGCGACCATGGTGCCGGTGTTCATCGCGGTGGCGGTGCTGGCCGCTATCGGCAAGGAAGCACGCGGTCAGAAGCTGGCGACGTCCAGCATCGATCAGCGCATCCCGGCGACGTCGGCGCAGGCGCTCACCGAGCGCTCCAGCCGGTGAGTTCCACCTCGACGAGCATCCGCGCGTCGAGGAACCCGGCGACGACGATCATGGCGGTGGTGGGGCGCACGTCGGTAAAGGTGTCGTGGTGCGCGCGGCCGACGTCATCGGCGTGTGCGCGGTCGGTGATGTACATGCGGGTCGCGATGATCGACGCGCGGGGGCAGCCGGCCCGCTCCAGGGCGGCGACACCGGTGCCGAATGCGGTCATGGCCTGCTGATAAGGGTCCCCCGGGTGGGTCAGCTCACCGTCGAGCACGGACGTGCAACCGGCGGTGAGGAACAGGCCGCCGGCCCCGACGACCCGGCTGTACGCGATGAGTTCCTCATACGGCCCGCCCGAGCCGAACCGTTCGATGTCGCTCATGTCGTGCCCGCTGGAGCTCGGTTCCGAGGCGAACCGGTCGCGGTCGCGGACATCAGGCTCGGTCCGCCACCGCGTCGAGCGCCTCGGGCAAGGTGAACGCTCCGGCGTAGAGGGCCTTGCCGATGATGGCGCCCTCGACGCCCTGGCTGGCCAGGGCCGCGATGGCCCGCAGGTCGTCCAGCGACGACACGCCGCCGCTGGCCACCACCGGTGCCGCGGTGCGCGCGCACACCTCGCTGAGCAGGGCAAGATTGGGGCCGGTCAGCGTGCCGTCGCGGTGCACGTCGGTGAGCACGTAGCGCGCGCAGCCGTCTGCGTCGAGGCGGGCCAGCGTCTCCCACAGATCGCCGCCCTCCTGCGTCCAGCCACGGGCGGCGAGGGTGGTGCCTCGCACGTCCAGGCCCACCGCGATTTTCTCGCCGCACCGGGCGATCGCAGCGCGGACCCAATCCGGTGACTCGAGTGCCGCGGTGCCGAGGTTGACGCGCGCCGCACCGGTGGCCAGGGCGGCCTCGAGGGATGCGTCGTCGCGTATCCCGCCGGACAGTTCCACCGCGACGTCCAGACGACTGACCACGTCGGCGAGCAGCGCCTTGTTGTCACCGCGCCCGAAGGCGGCGTCGAGGTCGACGAGGTGGATCCACTCGGCACCGTCGCGCTGCCAGGCCAGGGCCGCGTCGAGCGGGTCGCCGTAGCTGGTCTCGCTGCCCGCGGCCCCTTGCACCAGGCGCACCGCGGCGCCGTCGACGACGTCGACAGCGGGCAACAGCACAAGGCTCACTTGCGCCTCCGGTCCATGAACAGCATGACCAGCGCCGGGCTGGCGATCAGCAGGACGAGCGCAACGAACAAGACCGCGCCCAGCGAACTGGTGAACAGGTAGCTGAGCAGCAGGACGACCAGGATCAAGGTAGCCAGCCCGGCCCAGGCCTCCTTGTTCCGCCGGAAAGCCGGCCCGTGCTGCCACAGCCGGACCCGGCGCCAGGTGAGTTCGCGCCGCTCGCGCCGGCTCCGTTCGGCGCCCTCGCGCTCCCGGCGGGCCCGTGCCGCGGCCCGGCGCTTCGTGGCCGCAGCCTCCCGCTCGGCCCGCGCCATCGCCCGTGCCTTGCTCACCGCACTCCCCCAGCCGACTGATCGCCGAGTGGACACTTACGCGTCGAGTGGTCACTTGTAAGTGACCACTCAAGCCCTAAGTGACCACTCGACGGGAGGAGCGGGTTCACAGGGTGTCCAGCCAGTTGGCCAGGACCGTGGCCCCCACGTCGCCGGATTTCTCCGGGTGGAACTGGGTCGCGCTGACCGGGCCGTTCTCGACGGCGGCCACGAAGTCCTCGCCGTGGTGACTGCGCGTCACCAGGCCGTCGGTGGCGTGCACCGCGTAGGAGTGCACGAAGTAGCACCGCGCGTCCGCGGGCAGGCCGGCGAACAAGACCGAGCCGGCGGGCACCGCAAGGGTGTTCCAGCCCATGTGCGGCAGCACCGGCGCCCGCAGGGCGTCCACCCGGCCGGGCAGCACACCGAGACCCGCGGTCTGCACGCCGTGCTCGACACCGTCGACGAAGAGCACCTGCATGCCTACGCAGATGCCGAGCACCGGGCGGCCCGCGGCGACGCGCTCGGCCACGATCGCGCCGCCGTCGATCGCGATCAGCCCGGCCATGCACGCGGCGAACGCGCCCACGCCGGGCACCACCAGGCCGTCGGCGTCCAGCGCGCCCTGCCGGTCGGCAGTGACCGTGACGTCGGCCCCGACCCGTTCGAGCGCGCGCTGCGCCGAGCGCAGATTTCCCGACCCGTAATCGAGGACGACAACCCGCTTCAGAGCACACCCTTGGTCGACGGCACGCCCTGCACCCGCGGGTCGAGTTCGACCGCGGAGCGCAGCGCCCGCGCCACCGCCTTGTACTGCGCCTCGGTGATGTGGTGCCAGTCCCGGCCGCCGTGCACGGTGACGTGCAGCGCGATCGCGGCGTGATGGGTGAAGGACTCGAAGACGTGCCGGGTCAGCGTGCTCGTGTAGTCCGGCCCGATCGCGGGAGGCGCGCCGTCAGGCTCGTGGTGCACCAGGTAGGGCCGCCCGGACAGATCGACGGCAGCCTGCACCAGGCACTCGTCCATCGGGATCAGGGCGTCGCCGAATCGCCGGGTGCCGCCCTTGTCTCCGGCTGCCTGCGCGAATGCCTGGCCCAGGGCGATGGCGGTGTCCTCGACGGTATGGTGCGCGTCGATGTGCAGGTCACCGTCGACCTGGACGCTCAGGTCGAACAGGCCGTGCTTGCCGAACGAGGTGAGCATGTGGTCGAAGAAGCCGACGCCGGTCGAGACGTCGGTGCGGCCGGTGCCGTCCAGATCGATCTCGACGAGCACCTTCGTCTCGTTCGTCTGCCGTTGTATGGATCCCTTACGGGTCATCGCAATGCCTCTTCCAGGGCCGTTCGGAAAGCGGCCATCTCCTCTGGCGTGCCGATCGACACGCGCAGCCATCCCTCGGGTCCAGTCTCCCGGATGAGCACTTCCCGACTGAGTAGGTGCTGCCATACCGCGTGGCGGTCCGGGAACTGGCCGAACAACACGAAGTTCGCGTCGGATTCGGCGGCCCGCAGCCCCCGCGAGCGCAGCCATTCGACGGTGGCGTCTCGATCGGAACGCAGCTGGGCCACTCGCGCCAACAGTTCGTCGGCGTGGGCCAGCGCGACCCGCGCCACCGCCTGCGTCACCGAGGAAAGATGGTAGGGCAACCGCACGATCCGCATGGCATCCACGACAGCGGACTCCGCCGCGAGGTAGCCGAGCCGGCCGCCGGCGAGAGCGAATGCCTTGCTCATGGTGCGCGTGACCACGAGCCGCGGGTGCGTCGGCAGCAGCGACAGCGCGCTGGGCGTTCCCGCGCGGCGGAACTCTGCGTAGGCCTCGTCGATGATGACCATGCCCGGGGCGACGGCGCAGAGCCGCTCGATCAGGTCGAGCCCGACGGCGGTGCCAGTCGGGTTGTTCGGCGATGCGATCAGCACGACGTCGGGCCGGTGCTCGTCGACCTGCTCGAGGGCATGTGCGACGTCGATCGTGAAGTCCTCGGCGCGCCGTCCCGCGATCCAGGTCGTGTGCGTGTCGCGCGCGTACTCCGGATACATCGAGTAGGTCGGCGCGAAGGAGAGCACGCTGCGCTCCGGACCACCGAATGCCTGCAACAACTGCAACATGATCTCGTTGGAACCGTTGGCCGCCCACACGTTGTCGACACCGATGCCCGCCGTGCCGTCCGAGGTCAGGTAGGCCGCAAGATCGGCTCGAAGGCGCACTGCGTCCCGATCCGGGTACCGATTGAGGCCGGCCGCGGCCTCGGCCACCGCGCGCCCCATCTCGGCGGCGACAGCGGCGCTGGGCGGGTAGGGGTTCTCGTTGACGTTGAGCCGCGCCGCGACGTCGAGCTGCGGCGCACCGTAGGGCTGCTCGCTGCGCAGCTCGTCACGCAACGGCAGGTCGTCCAGCGTCGTAACTTGGCCCCTGAGCAGGGTGTCCCGCGGCGTGTCGCCCTGCTGGGGGGCCAAGCCGGATGGGGTGGTCACGGCAGCCGCACGGCTACGGCGGCACCGTGCGCGGGCAGGTCCTCGGCGTCGGCGAGCGCCAGGACGTGCGGCGCCGCCTCGATCAGCGCCGCACGCGTGTACTCGACCAGATGGACGGCCTTGAGGAACGACCGCACGGACAGGCCCGAGGAGTGCCGGGCAGTGCCCCCGGTCGGCAGCACGTGGTTGGAGCCCGCGCAGTAGTCGCCGAGCGAGACCGGCGCGTGTGCTCCGACGAAGATGCAGCCCGCGTTGCGCACCCGCTCGGCCCAGGCGCGGGCATCGACCGTGATCACCTCGAGGTGCTCGGCGGCGTAGGCGTCGACGACGGCCAGGCCTTGCTCCAGGTCGCGCACGATGACCGTGGCCGACTGCTGACCGGACAGCGCCGCCCGGATGCGCTCGACGTGTTTGGTGAGCCCGACCTGCCGTTGGACCTCGGTGTCGACCGCGTCGGCCAGCGCGAGCGAGTCGGTGACGAGGACGGATGCGGCCAGGGTGTCGTGCTCGGCCTGGCTGATCAGGTCGGCCGCGACGTGCACCGGATCGGCGCTGGCATCGGCGAGTACTGCGATCTCGGTGGGTCCGGCCTCGGCGTCGATGCCGACGAGGCCGCGCACCAGCCGCTTGGCCGCCGCGACGTAGACGTTGCCCGGCCCGGTGATCACATCGACCGGCTCGATGCCCAGCGGCGCGTCGCCGTATGCGGCCAGCGCGATCGCCTGTGCCCCGCCGACGGCGTAGACCTCGTCGACACCGAGCAGCGCGCACGCGGCCAGGACGGTCGGGTGCGGCAGGCCGTCGAAGTCGCGCTGCGCGGGCGAGAACACCGCAATGTGCTCGACGCCGGCCACCTGGGCGGGAACGACGTTCATCACCACGCTGGAGGGGTAGACGGCCAGCCCGCCGGGCACGTAGAGCCCCACCCGGCGCACCGGCACCCACCGTTCGGCGACTGTTCCGCCTGCTACAACAGCGACGTCGACGCTGGGCGGCAGCTGCGCCGCGTGCACGATGCGGGCCCGCCGGATCGCCTCGGCCAAGGCGTCGCGGACCGCCGGGTCCAGGCCGGCCAGGGTGGCGGCCAGCACCAGGGCAGGGACCCGCGGCTCGGGCACGTCGACGCCGTCGAAGCGCAGCGTCGCCTCACGCGCGGCCGGGTAGCCCCGGGCGGCGACGGACGCGACCAGCGGGGTCACCACCTCGAGGGCCGAACGCACGTCGACGGCGGCGCGCGGCAGCAGCCCGCGCAGGCCGGCGGTGTCGGCAGCGGTCAGGTCCAGGCGGCGCAGCACCGGCCCAGTTTACGGGCGCGGGCAGCTGTCCTGGCCGGGCCGTAGCGTGGCGAGGGTGCGCGACGTCATCCCGGTGTTCCCGGTCAACGCCGTGCTGCTGCCCGGGATGGCGCTGCCGCTGCACATCTTCGAGCCGCGCTACCGGCAGCTGCTCGTCGACGTCCAGAGCGGCCCGGGGTCGGGCGCGTTCGGCATCGTGGCCCTGCACAAGGGCACCATCCTCGGCTGGCCGGGGTCCGGCCAAGCCGAACCGGAGTTCGCCGATGTCGGCACGCTGGCCGAGATTCTCGACGTGACCCACTACGACGACGGCGCGTCAGACGTGCTGACGGTGGGCAGCCGCCGCTTCCGCATCCGCGAGGTGCTCACGACGGAAACGCCCTACCTGCGCGCGCAGGTCGACTGGATCGACGAGGCCGACGGCGACCTGCATCCGGCGTACGCCACGGTCACCCGCCGACTGTGTGTCGAGTACTTCACGTTGCTCGCCCAGCTCACCGGTCGCGAGGTCGACGATGGACTGCCGACTGATGCGAACCTGCTCTCCTACCACATAGCAGCGCAGCTGCCGCTGAGCTTGCCGGACCGTCAGGACCTGCTCGCCCAACCCGACGCGGCCGCCCGGCTGCGACGCGCGATCGCGTTACTGCGGCGGGAGATACGGCTGCTGCAGAACACCCGCAGCATCTCGGTGGTGTCCGACGTTCTGCATCTCATCCCACATCCCAACTGAACCGGTCGGCCCGGGCCGGCCCAGATCGTCCTCCGCGGCGAATGAGGCACACACCCCGTAGACCAGCACCGCCACGGTGGCCTCGAGCAGAAACAGCCCGCGCATGTGCACCGAGAGCGGCAGGTGCGGCAGCAGCGTGTTCGTCTTGCCGGTGTCACTGCCTCCGGCCAGGGCGTGTCCGACGACACTCGTGAGGTAGGAGCCCAGCAGTCCGCCGACACCGAGACCCAGCGCTGTCGCCGGACCTCGGGTCGAGGTGCGCAACCAGGCAACCAGACCGGCGACCAGGCCCGCGCTCGCGCAGATGAGGGCGAAGCGGCCGTCGCCGGCGATGAACGCCTCGGTCTCGTCGGGTTGGATCGCGTTCGGCGCCACCACGTAACCCAGCGGGCCCGGCGGGCTCCACCACTGCCACAGGACGCCCAGCAGCGCGCCCACTACGGCCAGTACAAGGACCAGGAAGATCGCGGCCCGCACATCCTCGCGTGGCGCCCAGGCCGACCTGATGGGGGCCGCGCGCCGCGGCTGGACCGGCCGGGCCGGGTCGTCCGGGCGGACCGGTGGGGACGGATGGGTCACCGGGCCAGTGTCTCAGCCGGGATAACTGCGCTGATCGGGTGGCCAGGGTGGCGCATGCCGCCTCAACGGCCGATCGTGTCGCGCAGGATCAGGTGCAGTTCGTCGACCCGCCCCTTCGGGACGACCCGATCCACGTCGAACTTACGCAACGCAGCGACGGTCCGGCGCCGGCGCTCGAGGCCAACGAAGCGAAACGGCAGCACGGGCAGTGTCCAGGTGTGCCCGGGCAACCCGATGCGGCGCAGCTCGGCCAGGACGTCGGACTTGGTGTCGCCGACGAGCGCACGCAGCCGCGCCTCGATGGGGCCGACCTGATCGACTGCGCTCAACCGCCGCAGCACTGCACCCAGGATCGCCCGCATGGCCAGCACGCCCAAGGCGAACAGGGCGAGGACGACCGCCCAGAAGCTCGAGTGCAGCGGCCACTCGACCACCGCGGCGATGACCAGGATGACAAGCGCCACGATCAGCAGGCTGCGGCTCACCGATTCGCCGATGGCCCGTCCGACGAGGTAACGCGCCAGCGCCCACCGGCTGATGGGCGAGCCCTGCTCGAATGCCCCGACGTCATAGGCGATCGGCTCGTCGGGGTCCGGCTCGGCAGGCAGTGCGGGGTTCACGCCTACCGACGGTACCGGCCCGAGCCGGGTGCGGCCGGACAGTGCACCGCACGGCGCAGCGCGGCTTGCCGTCCCGGCACCAGCCGGCGCAGGAATTGGGCTAGGCGGAGAACACAGCCGGGCCGAGCAGGGCCTTCAAGTCGCCCATGAGCCCGGCCGATGGCGTGACGCGGTGGCCGGCACCGAGCTGGAGTAGATGCTCGCGCTCACCGTTTACCAGGCGTAGCTGCACTTCGGTGGTGCCCGGGTGGGTGGCCAGGACCTCCCGCAGCCTGTCGACCATCGGCGGCGTGCATCGCGCCGGGGCCATCGTGATGACCACCGGCCCGCGCGGTCCGAGGTCAGTGTCGAGCAGCACCACGTCATTGCCGATGATCTTGACCGTGTCCTCGCGGGCGTCAGTGCGCCCCTTGATGGCGACGACGGCGTCCTCGGCGATGGTCAACGCGACCTGCGCGTAGCTGCTGGGGAAGAACATGACCTCGATCGCGCCCTCGAGGTCCTCGAGCACCACTGACGCCCACGGCGCACCAGCCTTGGTCACCCGGCGCTTGACCGAGGACAGGATGCCGGTGAGGGTGACCGACTGCGGCTCCTCACTCGGTTCGGCGTGCACGGCAGCGATCGACATGTCGGCCGCCGCACCCAGGATGTGTTCCAGGCCGAACAGCGGGTGGTCGGAGACGTAGAGGCCGAGCATTTCGCGCTCGAACTGCAGCAGCACCTTCTTGTCCCACTCCCCCGGCGGGACCCGCACCGCGAACACGTCGTCGGCGGGGCTCTGCTCGCCCAGACTGCCGAACAGGTCGAACTGGCCGATCGCCTCGGCCCGCTTGGTGTCGAGGACGGCATCGACGGCCGGCTCGAAGACGTTGATCAGCCCGCGGCGCGGGTGGCCGAGGGAGTCGAACGCGCCGCCCTTGATGAGCGCTTCGATGGTGCGCTTGTTGCAGACCAAAGCGTCGACCTTGCGGAGGAAGTCGCCGAAGTCGGCGAACTCACCCTTGGCCGCCCGGGTGGCGACGACCGAGGTGACCACGTTGCTGCCGACGTTGCGGATGGCGGTGAGGCCAAAGCGAATATCGGTGCCGGTCGGGGTGAACTGGGCGTCGGAGGAGTTGACGCAGGGCGGCAGCACCTTGATGCCCATGCGCCGGCACTCGGCCAGGTAGATCGCCGACTTGTCCTTGTCGTCGCGCACGGAGGTGAGCAGTGCCGCCATGTATTCGGCCGGGTAGTTGGCCTTGAGGTAGGCCGTCCAGTACGAGACGACCGCGTAGCCGGCGCCGTGACTCTTGTTGAACCCGTAGTCGCAGAACGGCAGCAGGGTGTCCCACAGCGCCTTGACCGCCGCGGACGAAAAGTTGCGCTCGAGCATGCCGGCCGAGAACGCGGCGTACTGCTGCTCCAGCTCCTTCTTCTTCTTCTTGCCCATCGCCCGGCGCAGCAGGTCGGCGCTTGCCAGTGAGAACCCCGCAACCTTCTGCGCGATGGCCATCACCTGCTCCTGGTAGATGACCAGGCCGTAGGTCTCACCCAAGATGTCGCGCAGCGGCTCGTCGAGTTCGGGGTGGATGGGCACCACGGGCTTGCGGTTGTTCTTGCGGTCGGCGTAGTCGTTGTGCGCGTTCGTGCCCATCGGGCCGGGACGGTAGAGCGCGATGACGGCGGTGATGTGGTCGAACACTTCGGGGCGCAGCGCGCGCAGCAGCGCGCGCAGCGGGCCGCCGTCGAGCTGGAACACGCCGAGCGTGTCGCCGCGGGCCAGCAGGTCGTAGGTGTTCTGGTCGTCGAAGGTGAGGTCTTCGATGAGGATGGTTTCGCCGCGGCTGGCTTTGATGTTGGCCAGCGCGTCGTCGACGACGGTCAGGTTGCGCAGGCCGAGGAAGTCCATCTTCAGCAGGCCGAGCGCTTCGCAAGTGGGGTAGTCGAACTGGGTGATGATCGCGCCGTCCTGCTCCCGCTTCATGATCGGGATGGTGTCGACGAGAGGGAGGCTGGACATGATCACCGCGCAGGCGTGCACGCCCCACTGCCGCTTGAGTCCTTCGAGGCCCTGTGCGGTCTCGACGACTTTCTTGACCTCGAGGTCGGTCTCGCACAGCGCGCGGAACTCCCCGCCCTCGCCGTAACGCTGGTCGGTCTTGTCGAAGATCCTGTTGAGGGGGACGTCCTTGCCCATGACCGACGGCGGCATGGCCTTGGTGATCCGGTCGCCCATCGAGAACGGGTAGCCCAGCACCCGGGAGGCGTCCTTGACCGCCTGCTTGGCCTTGATCGTGCCGTAGGTGACAACCTGCGCGACCCGGTCGTCGCCGTACTTGTCGGTGACGTAGGCCATCACCTCGCCGCGGCGGCGCTCGTCGAAGTCGATGTCGATGTCGGGCATGGACACGCGCGCGGGGTTCAGGAACCGCTCGAACAGCAGGCCGTGCTCGAGCGGGTCGAGGCCGGTGACGCGCATGGCGTAGGCCACCAGCGACCCGGCCGCCGAACCTCGGCCCGGCCCGACCCGGATGCCGTGCGCGCGCGCCCAGTCGATCAGGTCGGACACCACCAGGAAGTAGCCGGGAAAGCCCATCTGCAGGATCATCGCGACTTCGTAGTCGGCCCGCTCACGCACGGCGTCGGGGATCCCGCCCGGGTAGCGCATGGCCAGTCCGCGTTCGACCTCCTTGACGAACCAGGAGTTCTCGTCCTCGCCGAGCGGGACGGGGAAGCGCGGCATCAGGTTCGCACCCTCGGTGAACTCGACGTTGCACCGCTCGGCGATCAGCAGCGTGTTGTCGCAAGCCGCGCGCAGGTCGTGTTTGTCGGCCCACAGTGAGCGCATCTCGGCGGGAGACTTGAGGTAGTAGTCGTGCCCCTCGAGCTTGAAGCGGTTCGGGTCGGCCATCGTCTTGCCCGACTGCACGCACAGCAGCACCTCGTGGGCGGCAGCGTCGTCGGCGTGGGTGTAGTGCAGGTCGTTGGTGGCGATGATCGGCAGGTCGAGGTCGCGGGCCAGGCGCAGCAGGCCCTCGCGCACGCGGGTCTCGATGCTCAGGCCGTGATCCATCAGTTCGAGCAGGAAGTTACCGGGGCCGAAGATGTCGCGGAACTCCGCGGCGCTGGCCCGCGCCTTGTCGTAGTCGCCGATGCGCAACCACGTCTGGATCTCGCCGGACGGGCAGCCGGTGGTGCCGATGAGACCGCCGGCGTACTGCGCGAGCAGTTCGCGATCGGCACGAGGCTTGTAGTAGAAGCCCTCGAGGCTGGAGCGCGACGACAGCCGGAACAGGTTGTGCATGCCGAGGGTGTTCTCGGCCAGCAGGGTCATATGGGTGAAGGCGCCGCCACCGGAGACGTCGTCCTCTCCCCCGCCGGCCCAACGGACCCGGCTGCGGTCATAACGCGACGTGTTCGGCGTGAGGTAGGCCTCGAGTCCGATGATCGGCTTGACTCCGACGCCCTTGGCCTTCTTGTAGAAGTCGTAGGCGCCGAAGACGTTGCCGTGGTCGGTCATCGCCAGCGCGGGCATGCCCATGCGGGCGGTCTCGGCGAACAACTCGTCGAGGCGGGCGGCACCGTCGAGCATGGAGTACTCGGTGTGGACGTGCAGATGCACGAACGAGTCGGTGTCGCCGAATGTCACGGTCGCGCGGGCCCCAATCCTGTGTTGTGCCGGGCTGTCCTTGCCTGGCTCGATTCTCACACCTCACACCGACGACGCTCGGCGTGTCGCACCTGAATTGCCACCGTGTCTCCCTGGGCACCGCCGCCGGAGGGCCGCTGGCGGGGGCGAGTCGCCCACCCGGCTCAGTTCGGCCCGTCGAGTGGTGTTACGTCACCGACGACGCAGCTCACGTTGTCCGGCGCACCGACCGCCAGGGCCGCCTCGACGAGCGCGGCGCAGCAGTCGGCCGGAGGTGTGTCGCCGGCCAGGATCGCGCCGATCGTCGACTCGCCCACGTAGTCGCTGAGTCCATCGCTGCAGACCAGGTATCGATCGCCCGCCTCGATCCGCCGGGCGGCGACGTAAGGACGCACCGGGCCGCCGTTGAGCGCTTGTAGGACGACGGAACGGGCCGGGTGCCGCGTGGCTTCGGCATCCGATATCTCACCCAGGTCGACCAGGCCCTGTACCAGTGAGTCGTCGCGAGTCAACCGGGTGCACTCCGAGTTGCGCGAGAGGTAGGCACGCGAGTCGCCTACGTGCAGCACCATCAACGAGGAGCCGTCCAACCGCAGCGCGGTCAGCGTCGAGGCCATGCCGAACAGGTCATGGTCTTGCTCGACGGCCTGGGCCAGCCGCTCGTTGGCGTAGTTCAGTGCCTCGCTCACCTCAGCGCCCGGCTCCCTGATGTAGACCCGGTCCTCGAGGTAGGCGATCGCCGCCACGACGACCTCGCTGGCCACTTCACCGAAGACGTTGCCGCCCACTCCGTCCGCGACCGCGATCAGGTTCTGGCCGGACAGAACGAAGTCTTCGTTGTTCTGTCTGACCCGCCCGACATGCGACAGCGCCGCGGACTGAAACCGGTACAGGCGTCGGGCGTGGGGTAACGGGCCGAGGCTGCGAGTGGGTATCAACACGCGGTCCATCTCGTCAGTCTCCCGCCGGGCGGTCAGGGCCGAATGGTGACAACGGCGCCTATGTCGGCCCAGCCGTAGAGGAATTTCATCGCCGCCAGCGGGGTGTGGATGCAGCCGTGCGAGCCCTCGGTCCGGTAGCGGGGGCTGCCATACGGAAAGCTCTGCCAGCTCGAGTCGTGAAAGCCGAACAGCGGCGCGTCGAACGGGATCCAGTAGTTCACCTGGTACTGGTCACCGCTGATCAGCGTCAGCGTGCGGTCGGTCTCCTTGGCCTGGATCTGGTAGCTGCCCGTGGGGGTGCTGTCGTAAGGCAGGTCGACTGCGCCGGTGGTCACCGCCGCGTCATAGACCAGGTGGCTGGCGGCGCACATCCACAGGTGTTGCTCGGCCACGCTCACCAGCACCTGTTGCCGCGCCGTGTTGGCGGCGCAGGCGTTCGGCTTGGGCTTCGGAGCGGGCTTCGCGGTGGGCGTGGGCTTGAGCGCGGGTGCGGCCGTCGTACGGGGCGCCGCGACGATGTTGACCGGCGCGGTCGTGAGCGTGGTGTGCGACGGGCCGGTCCGGTCATGGGCCAGGTCGGCTCCGCAGCCGGCGAGCACGGCGGCCACCAGCGCCCCGAGCACAGCGACCCGCTTCGGCATTCGCCCCACCCTTCTTTTCCACACCCGAACCCGCCCAGCTTAGAGGCAGTCCGGCCCACCGAGCAGGATGGGGAGGTGCTCGTCGCTGATGTGGTCCGCGCGGTGCGCGCGCACCTGCCGCGCGCGCTGATCGCGCTGGACTTCGACGGCACCCTGGCCCCGATCGTGCCCGACCCGGCTGACTCGCGTCCGGAGCCCGGCGTGATCCAGACGTTGGTCGCCCTCGCGCGGGCCGGGGCGCAACTGGCCGTGATCACCGGACGCGATGCCGGCACCGCCGCCGAGCTGGGTGGATTCGACGCGGTCCCCGGGCTGGTCATCGAGGGGCTCTACGGTGCCGAGAGCTGGCAGTCCGGGCAGCTCACCGCACCGGCCGAGCCGGCCGAGATCGGCCGGCTGCGCACCGCGCTGCCCGGGCTGCTGGCCGCGCACGTCGACGATCCCGGGCTCTGGACCGAGGACAAGCGGCTCTCCCTGGTCGTGCACACTCGGCGCACCACCGACCCGGGTGCTGCGCTGTCCCGGCTGCGGGAGCCGGTGGGCCGCCTCGCCGCCGAGCTCGGGCTGGAGGTGCACGACGGGCGCGACGTCCTCGAGATCCGATTGCCGGGCTATGACAAAGGGGCCGTGCTTCGCCGGCTGGTCGCCCGGTTCGAGCCGGCCACCGTGCTGTTCGCCGGGGACGATGTCGGGGATCTGCCGGCCTTCGCAGCCGTGTGGGACTTGCGCGCCGATGGGCTGCCGGCCTGGGGGGTCGCTGCGTCCTCGGCGGAGGTGACCGCACTGGACGAGGTGGCCGATGTGCACGTCGACGGGCCGGCTGGAGTGCTCGCCCTGCTCGCCGCGATCGCCGTCGCTGAGGATGACCCGCAGAGTTAGTGCAGCGCGTCCAGTTGGGCTTTGAACCACGCGGTCGGTGGCATCCGGACCGCAGCAGCCCGCATCCGGCCGGCCCGATCGGTCCGCTCCTCCCGCGACATCTGCAGCGCCGCGTGCAGCGCCTCGGCAGTGGCCGAGACGTCGAACGGGTTGACCTGCAAGGCGTCGGCGCCGAGCGACTCGGCCGCCCCGGCCTCGCGGGACAGCACCACGGCCGGTTCCCGCTCGGAGACGACCAGCCCTTCGAGGACGACCAGGTTCATGCCGTCGCGCACCGAGTTGACGAACAGCACGTCACTGCGCCGCAGCAGCGCGAGTGCGGCCGGGTAGTCATCGACGATCTCGAGCAGCACCGGCGACCACTCGTCGGTGCCGAACTCGTCGTCGATGTCGGCGGCCAGCCGTTCGATCGACGCGGTGTACTCGCGGTAGGCGGGCAGGTCCTCGCGGGACGGGTTGTTGTAGATGGCGTGCACGACCCGGCCGCGCCACTCAGGGTAGGTGCGCAACAGTTCGCGGTAGGCAAGCAGGCCGCGCCACACGTTCTTGGACAGCTCGGTGCGGTCGACGCGCCCGATTACCTGCCGATCCCCCACCGCCTCGGCCAGCACACGGACCGAACTCTCGACATCGCGCCGGAAGGCCAGCTTCTTCATCTCGTCCGGGTCGATGCCCAACGGGAAGATCGCCACGCCGTCCGGCTGACGACCGAGCACGGCCTGGCAGGTGGCCCGGAACAAGGCGGCCCACCGCTCGGTGTGAAAACCGACGACGTCGGCGCCGAGCAGGCCGTCGACGATGGCGTAGGCGACGTCGTCGGGCAGCATCGCCAGGTAGTCAGGTGACACCCACGGCGTGTGGGTGAAGTGTCCGATCCGGAGGTCCGGGCGCAGGGTGCGCAACATCCGCGGGGCGAGGAAAAGGTGGTAGTCCTGGATGACCACCCGGGCTTTCGGTGCGGCCTCCTCGGCCAGCGCCTGCGCGAACGCCTGGTTGTAGCGCAAATAGGACGCCCACTGGCGGCGCCAGCCGGCATCGAAAATGGGCTCCTTGGGTAGCTCGTAGAGCATGTGCAGGACGAACCACAAGGTCGAGTTGGCCACCCCGTTGTAGGCGTTGCGGAAGGTCAAGCCATCGATGGGCAGCATCCGCACGTCGAAATCGCCCTTGAGCGCATCGGATACGAAGTCCACCGCGGACAGCCGGCCACCGTGAGCCTGCCGGGCCAGTGCTCGCTCGCGGTCGTTCATGGCCGCACACACCCACACTGCGTCCGGCGTCGCCCGCAACGCGTCCTGCATGCCGCTGACCAGGCCACCGCTGCCGCGCCGGATCTCGTCGTCGCCGTCCTCGACCGCGACGACCGACAGCGGCCCCCGGTTGGCGGCGATCAGCAACGGGGCTCGTCCGGCAGAGGTCACGGTGGGTTCCTACCCAAGTCCACCGCGCCCTACCGTGAGTCAGGACTCGGCCCGGATCCGGTCCAGCGCATCCTGCAGATCGGCAGGAAATGGTGAGACGACCCGGATCTGCTCACCCGAGGACGGGTGGGTGAAGCCGAGTTCGCGGGCATGCAGCCACTGCCGCGAAAGCTTCAGCCGCTTGGCCAGCACCGGGTCGGCACCATAGGCAAGATCGCCGACACAGGGGTGCCGCACCGCGGCCATGTGTACCCGGATCTGGTGCGTACGGCCGGTCTCGAGGTGAATGTCGAGCAGCGATGCCGCCCGGAAGGCCTCGACGGTCTCGTAGTGGGTGACGCTGGCCCGGCCGCCCGACACGACCGCGAATTTGTAATCCGCGCTCGGATGCCGGTCGATGGGCGCGTCGATGGTGCCACGGCTGGGGTCCGGGTGGCCCTGGACCAGAGCCGAGTAGCGCTTGTCGACAGTGCGTTCCTTGAAGGCGCGCTTGAGCAGGGAATAGGCATGCTCGCTCTTGGCCACCACCATGACGCCGGTGGTTCCGACGTCCAGACGCTGCACCACGCCCTGCCGTTCGGCCGCCCCCGAGGTGGCCACGCGGTAGCCCATGGCAGCCAGGCCCTGGACGACCGTGGGCCCGACCCAGCCCGGGCTGGGATGGGCCGCGACGCCGACGGGCTTGTCGACCACGACCAGGTCGTCGTCGTCGTAGAGCACGACCAGGCCGTCGACGGGCTCGGTCTGCGCGGGCGGCGGGGCTTCCGGCGGGGGCAGGGTCACCTCCAGCCAGGCGCCACCGTGCACCTTGGCCGACCGGGCGGGTGTGCTGCCGTCGACCCGCACCCGTCCGGCGTCGACCAGGCCGGCCGCCGCGGTCCGGGAGAAGCCGAACAGCCGTGACAGGGCCACGTCCAGGCGCAGCCCGTCCAGGCCCTCGGGGACGGGCAGCAACCGCGGGTCACTCACCCCGATGCCCGCTGCGCCGCACCCGGGTACCGCGGCCATCGATGTCGATGCCGCACAGCGCGAGGACGGCCAGCAACACCGCGCCGCACACGATGGCGGAGTCGGCGAGGTTGAAGATCGGCCAGACGTGCCCGTCCTTCGCGAACAGGCTGATCCAGTCCACCACGTGGCCGCGCCCGACGCCGGGAGAGCGGAAGATCCGGTCGGTGAGGTTGCCCAGTGCGCCACCGAGTACAAGACCGAGGGCCACGGCCCAGCCGGTCGAACGCATCCGGCCGGCCATCCGCAGGATCACCCCGACGACGGCGAAGGCCAGCACAGTCAGCACGATCGTGGCGCCGGTGCCGACCGAGAACGCGGCGCCGGAGTTGCGCGTCTCGGTCAGGTAGATCGCCCCGCCGAGCAGGCCCACCGGCGGGTGCTCACCGCCCAGCCTGGCGGCGACGACGACCTTGGAGGTCGCGTCCAGCGTCAGGGCGAGCGCCGCCACTGCGACGAACAGGACCAGCTTTCGCGGGTGAGCAGGTACGGCCCGCGGCGCAGCGGCCGCGGCGTTTGACGATGTCTCGACGTCACGCTCGGCATTGCTCACCAGGCCATTGTCCCGTACCCGGTCGGGGTTGGGGACCGCCGGCAGCCGCGTGCCCTATCGGCGCTCCTCGCGCTGCTTGCACGCGACGTCCAGAGTGGCGCTCGGGAACGCCTTGAGCCGCGCCTTGGGAATCGGCTTGCCGCAGCTTTCGCAGAAGCCGTAGGTCCCCGCGTCGATGCGCTCCACCGCGCGTTGGATCTGGGTCAGCAGGTCGAGTCGGTTGGCCGCGATCGACTGCTCCTGCTCACGTTCGAAGGTCTTGCTTCCGGCATCGGCCTGGTCATCGCCGGCCCCATCGGTGCTGGATTTCTGCAGGTCGTTGAGGTCGCTGAGCGAGCGCTCGTACGCGTCGCGCATCTCAGTGAGTTCGGCCACGAGGTCCTTACGGGCGGCGGCCAGCTCGGCCCGCGTCCACTCGGATTCCTTGGGCGCTGAACTCGTCGGTGCCTTCTGCGCAGGCGCTTTCTGGGCCGGTGCCGCATTGGTCAACGGTGCCGCCTTCACGGGAGAGGGGCGTGCGGGGGACGGGCTGTGTGCCGCAGCGGCTGTCGCCGGCGGAGCCTTCGTGGCCGGAGCAGCCGTTTTCGTGGCCGAAGCAGCCTTCGTGGTCGGAGCCTTCGTGGCTGCAGCCTTCGTGGCCGGAGCCATTTTTTTGGCCGGAGCAGCCTTCTTGACCGGAGCCGATTTCTTGGCCGGAGCAGCCGTCTTGGCCGCAGTCGATTTCTTGGCCGGAGTTTTCTTGACCGGAGCCGATTTCTTGGCCGGCGTTTTCTTGGCCGGAGCAGCCTTCTTGGCCGGAGCCACCTTCTTGGCTGCAGCCTTCTTGGCCGGAGCCACTTTCTTGGCTGCAGCCTTCTTGGCCGGAGCAGGCTTCGTGGGCGGCGCTTTCTTGGCCGGCGCGGCCTTGTTCGCCGCCGGGACGGCCTTGCCTGGACTCAGTCGGCGCACGGCCCGTCCTATGCGTCCTACGGCAGCCATAGCCACCCCTCTCGTCATCGAACGGCATGCGTGGCCGGTGTTGCCCGCCCCGCGCCGGCAAGGGCGGCAAATATATGGGTCTGGATGGTTTTTCGCCACCTCCCACGCCGCCAGGCGCACACCCAAGTCCCGCGGCCCCAGCAGTCTGCCATCCCTCGGCCACCGGACGGGCACGAGTATGCCCGAACCCGGCTACGGTCTACCCGATGAAGTCTGGACGGACGCTGCGGGGGTGCGGGAGCAGAAAGGCTGTGCGTCAGCACCCAGCCCGTCGGTAGGATGAGAGCCGCGACGACGAGGACAAGTAGCCGTGAATTCGATCCGCGCACCCGGAGACGGGCAAGCCCGGTCGGACCGCTGTGCGAAATCACCTCCGAGCACCGGAAGAACGGGCCGGCCAGACGGGCCTCAGTAGAACCGGACGAACGAACGAAGCGGGCGCACCGGCACGACGCGTCAACGAGGGTGGTACCGCGGCACGCCTGGGTCACCAGGTCGGGTCGTCCCTCGAGTCCGTCCGACTCGAAGGAGCACCCCGGTGACCGATCCGGTGCAGCCCAGCGGCTACCAGCCGCTGCCCGCGCACGTAGACCTGGCCAAGCTCGACCACGAGGTCATCGCAACCTGGCGAGCGGACCGGGTCTTCGCCCGCAGCCTCGAGCAGACGGCACACGGGCCAGCCTGGACCTTCTACGAAGGCCCCCCGACCGCTAACGGGCTACCCGGCACCCATCACATCGAGGCGCGGGTGTTCAAGGACGTCTTCCCGCGCTGGAAGACGATGAAGGGTTACCACGTCGCGCGAATGGCCGGCTGGGATTGCCACGGCCTGCCCGTCGAACTGGCCGTCGAGAAGGAGCTGGGCTTCACCGGCAAGGCCGACATCGAGGCCTACGGCATCGCCGAGTTCAACGCGAAGTGCCGCGACAGCGTGCAGCGTCATGTCGACGAGTTCGAGACGATGAGCGAACGGATGGGCTACTGGGCCGACTACGAGAACGCCTACTGGACCATGAACAGCGACTACATCGAGTCGGTGTGGTGGGCGCTCAAACAGATCTTTGACAAGGGCCTTCTCGTCGAGGACTTCCGCGTGGCGCCGTACTGCCCGCGCTGCGGCACCGGCCTGTCCGACCACGAGGTGGCCCAAGGTTACGAGGAGGTCACCGATCCCTCGGTCTATGTCCGGTTCCCGCTGACGTCCGGACCCTGGGCGGCCCAGGCCGACCTCATCGTGTGGACGACCACGCCCTGGACGCTCGTGTCGAACACGGCAGTCGCGGTCAACCCCGACGTCGACTACGTCGTCGCCCGGTGCGAGCGCGGGACGTTCGTGGTGGCGCAGCCGCTGCTGACCGAGGTGCTCGGCGACGATGCCGAGATCTTGGCCAGCTATACGGGGCGTCAGCTGGAGAAGTGGACCTATCAGCGGCCCTTCGACTACGTCGACATCCCCGACGCGCACGTCATCGTGCTGGCCGACTACGTGAGCACCGACGACGGCTCGGGGCTGGTCCACACGGCCCCGGCGTTCGGTGCCGAGGACCTCGCGGCCGCCCGGGCGTACGGGCTGCCCGTCGTCAAGCCGATAGGCCCGGACGGGCATTTCCTGCCCGACGTCCCGCACGTCGGCGGCCTCTTCTTCAAGGACGCCGACGAGCAACTGGTGGCCGACCTCGGGCAGCGCGGGCTGCTGTTCCGGCACCTGCCCTACACGCACGCCTACCCGCACTGCTGGCGCTGCCACACCCCGCTGATGTACTACGCGCTGCCGTCTTGGTACGTGCGCACGACCGCGATCAAGGACCGGCTGCTGGCCGAGAACGAGGCCACCAACTGGTACCCGCCGACCATCAAGCACGGCCGCTACGGCGACTGGCTGAAGAACAACATCGACTGGGCACTCTCGCGGGACCGGTACTGGGGCACCCCGCTGCCGGTGTGGCGCAACGACGCCGACCCGGCACTGCTCGTGTGCGTCGGCTCGCTGGCCGAACTGGCCCAGCTGACCGGCCGCGACCTGGCCGACCTGGACCCGCACCGTCCCTACGTCGACGAGATCACGTTCACCAAGCCCGGTGAGCCGGGCACCTACCGGCGGGTGACGCCGGTGATCGACGCCTGGTTCGACGCCGGCTCGATGCCTTTCGGGCAGTTCGGCGCGCCGCACCGCAACGCCGAGCAGTTCGGCGCCGCCTACCCGGCCGATTTCATCTGCGAGGCGATCGACCAGACGCGCGGCTGGTTCTACACCCTGATGGTGATCGGCACGCTGATCTATGACCAGAACAGCTACCGCACCGTGCTCTGCCTCGGCCACATCCTGGCCGAGGACGGCCGGAAGATGAGCAAGCACCTAAGTAACATCCTGGAACCGATCCCACTGATGGACGCCCACGGGGCCGACGCCGTTCGTTGGTTCATGCTCTGCACCGGTTCGCCGTGGGCGCCGCGCCGGGTCGGGCACAAGGTGCTCGACGAGATCGCGTCGAAGGTGCTGCGGACGTACTGGTCGGTGGCCTCGTTCCAGTCGTTGTACGCCCGGGCCAACGACTGGGCTGTCGGCGGCGACCCGGGCACGCCTACCCCGCTCGATCGCTGGGCGCTGTCCGAGGTACACCGGCTCACCGTCGAGGTCGACGGCGCGCTGGAGGAGTTCGACACGGCGCGGGCCGGCCGGGCTGTGGTGTCCTACATCGACGACCTGTCGAACTGGTACGTGCGGCGCTCTCGGCGTCGGTTCTGGGACGGTGACCCGGCTGCGCTGGGCACCCTGCACGAGTGCCTGCACGTGCTCACCCGCGTGCTGGCGCCGTTCGTCCCGTTCATCACCGAGCAGGTCTGGGGCGCGCTGTTTGCCACCACCGGCTCGGCCGACTCGGTGCACCTCGCGCTGTGGCCCAACGCCGACGAGGCCCTGATCGACGTCACGCTGGGCGAACAGATGGCGCTGGTACGCCGGTTGGTCGAGCTGGGGCGGGCGGCCCGCGCGGACTCGAAGGTGAAGACCCGGCAACCGTTGAAGATGGCGCTGATATCCGCGCCTGGGTGGGACTCGCTCCCGCCAGAACTGTGTGCCGAGGTAGCCGAGGAGCTGAATGTGGAGGCGCTTGCCCGGCTCGCCGATGCGAGTGAGCTCATCGACATCTCGGTGAAGCCCAACTTCCGCACCTTGGGGCGGCGGTTCGGCGCACGCACCAAGCTCGTCGCTGAGGCCATCACGTCAACCGATCCACACAACCTCACGCTCGCGCTGCGCGGGACGGGATCCTCCAGTGTCGTCCTGGCGGGCGAGACCATCACGATCGAAACAGAGGATGTGATCGTCTCCGAGTCGCCCCGCTCAGGATGGGCGGTAGCCAGCGCGGGTGCCGAGACGGTCGCGCTGGACCTGGAGTTGACCCACGCGCTGCGGCTGTCCGGCCTGGTGCGCGATGTCGTGCGGCTGGTTCAGGACGCCCGCAAGAACGCCGGCCTCGAGGTCACCGATCGCATCGAGCTGTGGTGGCGGGTCGGGGGCTCACCGGAGCCGGCCGAGGCGATCCGCACCCACGCCGAGCAACTCGGCACCGAAGTGCTCGCCGTGCGGATGCACGAGGGCGCGCCCGACGACGGCGTGCAGGCCTTCACCGTCCACGACGAGGAACTGGGCCTGCACGTCTGGCTGCGTGCCTTGGCCCCGTAGCAGGCGTTGGCGCGGCGTGTTGCCCTGCTCAGGGGCCAAGCCTGCCGAGCACTGACCGCGCGCCGCACTGGTTACCGAGCTCTGGCCGCGTGCGGTTCGCACAGGGAGCACGGCATGAAGCCGTCCTCGGTGGCCTGCTCGTAGGGAATGGGCTCGGCGTCCTGACCCTTGATGATCGCGCAGTCGCCCAGGTGGTAACGCGGGCGGCCGTCGATGACCCACACCTCATTATCGGAGTCGGCCGCCGGCTGGGTCGCGTCGCCGTCGAGCAACTCCGTGCTGTCGTCGGCCGCTTCGCTCTCAGCTGCTTCGTCGGGCACTGCGGTTGCGTCGGGGCGCGGGGCGACGGCGGCCTTTGCGACGTCGTGGGGTAGCTCGGACGGGAGATCGCCGCGCCGGTCCTTCGGCGTCGCGATGACGTCACGAAGGCGATACAGCAAGTAGCCGGCCCCGCCGGTCGCGATCAAGGACGCGATGAGCCACACCGAACTCTGCAGCACCAGGCCCAGGACCAGGCAGATCAGCGCGATCAGCAGCAATCCGATGATCACTCGACCATCACCTCCCCTGCCCTGGCCGGCGACCCCCTGTCGGCGCTGGTCAGCCCTGCTGCGCCTCGGCGTAGTCGTTCTTGGCATTGGGGCTGGCCGGCTCAGCCTTTCCGCTGGCGTCCAGATCGCGCAGCTGCGACTCGAGGTAGCTCTTGAGCCGGGTGCGGTACTCGCGCTCGAATGTGCGCAGCTCCTCGACCCGGCGCTCCAGCGCCGCCTTGCGCTGCTCGAACTGGGCCGTGATCGTGGCCGAGCGCTGTTCGGCGTCCTGGACGACCTGGGCGGCACGGGCAGCGCTTTCCTGGTCGAGCTGGCTGGCGCGGGACTCCGCGTCGCCCAGGTGCTTGCTGGAGCGGTCCTGGGCAGTGCGCAGCGCCTGCTCGGCGCTGGTCTGCGCCTCGGTGAGCAGGCGCTCTGCCTCGGCCTTGGACTGGGCCAGGTGCTGATCGGCGGTCTGCTGGGCCATCGCCAGGACCTGCACCGCCTGGGCGTGCTGGTCAGCCGAAGGCGGCGCTTGCGCGACCTGCTGAGGTCCGGTTTGCTGGGCGGCCCGCTGAGCCTGCGCTTCTGCCTGGGCTGCCCTTTGCTGGGCCTGCTGGGCGGCCTGGTGAGCCGCCTCGAGCTCGCGGCGGTGCTCGGCCAACTGCTGCTCGGTCTGGGCCAGTTGCTGCCGCATCTGCACAACCTGCTGCTGCGCTCCGTCGTTGCCCTGGTTCAGGGCCTGCTCCAGCTCCGCGATGTGGGACCGCATGCGGGCGTTCTCATCGCGCGCCGCGGCGACCTCGGCTGCGCTCCCGTCGCCGGATGCGGCCTGCCCAGCTTGGGGCGCCGGCGCGGATGCTGCGCCGCGGGCCCGCATGTCGTTGTTCTCTTCGATGAGACGCGATAGCTCGACCTCGACAATGTCGAGGAAGGCATCGACCTCTTCCTCGTCGTATCCGCGCTTGCCGATGGGCGGTTTCTTGAACGCGACGTTGTGCACTTCAGCGGGAGTCAAGGGCATACGTCTCACCTCGGGTGTTCGTCGCTCGCCGGTAGCTCCGGCTCGGGCGTGATGCAGTTGTGAACAACTGTGGTGCGGACCGATCCTAGGCGAAGGGCACTAGCCGAGCGTCAGGGCGAGCCAATGGAGGCCCAGGATAGCCAGTAGGAGGAGGATGATGCTCAGGTCGAGGCTTACCTTACCGATCTGAACCGGCGGGACCAGCCTGCGTAGCAGTCGCAACGGCGGGTCGGTGGCCGTGTACACAGCCTCGACCCCAACGGCGGCCACGCCCGCAGGGCGCCACGCCCGGGCAAACTGCCGGGTCGCCTCGAAGACGAACCGGGCCAGGATCACCAAAATGTAGATGTAGAGGGCGTAGGCGACGACACCCCAGAACAGCGTCATCGGCAGGCTCCCATCGGTTCGGACTCAGTCGGCATGGGCCGTCGGCGCACGAGTACGAAGACGGCCTGGCACCCATGGTGCCAGGCCGGTGCCCGTCGTGCGTACCAACAACTGCTCAGCTCTGGTTGAAGAACCCGGTCTCGACTATGCGGGCCTTGTCCTGGGCGGTGACGGTGACGTTATGCGGGCTGAGCAAAAAGACCTTGGCCGTCACCCGTTCGATGCGCCCGTGCAGTCCGAAGGTCAGGCCGGCCGCGAAGTCGACGAGGCGCTTGGCGTCGGCATCGTCCATCTCGGACAGATTCATGATCACCGGCGTGGTGGCCCGGAACTGCTCGCCGATCGTCCGCGCTTCGTTGTAGGTGCGCGGGTGCAGCGTGGTGATCTGGTACGTGGACCGCTCGTCGGCATAAGCGTCGATGTCGTCGGCATAGTCAGCGGGCAGCGCACGCGCCACCTCGGTGTGCCGCGACCCGTTGTGCTCGCGCGGGTAGCGCGCCTCGGCGTAGTCCTCGCGCCGCCCGGACACTCGCTCGCCGCCCGGGACGTAGGCCTCGCCGTCGCCGTAGTCCTCGTCTTCGACCAGTCCGAGGTAGACGCCCATCTTGCGCATCGCTCCGGGCATTGGTTCCTCCGTTAGTCGGTTACCGCTGTGTCTCCAGTGACGGTCGAGAATTCGACGTTGCTGCGACGCTAGCTGAAAATGTCGGATCTACGGCCGAGCAACGCCGAGCCGACACGAACGTGTGTTGAACCGTGCGCGATCGCCGCTTCGAGATCGGCACTCATGCCCGCCGAGATCGCCGCCGCCTGCGGATGATCGGCGCGCAATTGAACGGACACCGCGGCCAGATCGGCGAACGCCGCACCCGCGTCGGCCGCCATCGGTGCGACTGCCATGACGCCGAGAAGGCGCAATTCGCCGTGGGCGGCGACGGCGTCGGCCAGCGCCTGCACCCCGTCGGGGGGGACGCCGCCGCGCGCAGGGTCACCGTCCAGGCTCACCTGGATGAAGACTTCCAGGCCGTCGCGGCCGGCCCGCGTCACCCCCGCGGCCAACTGCTCGACCAACTCGGGGCGGTCCACGGAGTGCACCGCGTGCGCATAGGCCGCGACCGAGCGCGCCTTGCGCGACTGCAATCGGCCTACGAAGTGCCAGCGCAGATCGGCAACCGGGCGTTGGTCTGCGCCGGCGCCCCTCAGCTCGGCGACGTCGACGAGCTTTGCCGAAGCCTCCTGGTCGCGGCTCTCGCCGATGTCGAGGACGCCGAGTGCGGCCAGGGTGGCGACATCGCGGGCCGGATAGGTCTTGGTGACCGCGATGAGGGTGACCGAATGCGGGTCGCGGCCGGCCGCGAGGCACGCGTCGGCGATCCGAGCCCGCACTGCCCCGAGCGATCCCACCAGCTCCGCCCGGCGCTCGCCGTCGAGCAGAACCATTGCCAGGAGCTACTTGAGGAAGTCGGGCACGTCGAGGTCGTCACCGATATCGATCGGCGTCCGTGATCCGTTGCTGGCCGTCGTGGTCGCAGCCGAGTAACCCAGGGCCGGTTCGGGGCGTCGTCGGTCGGAGTCGACTGCCGGGGCCGAGCTGCCCGCGGCGCGCGGCGCTGCCGGTTCGCGGCGGATGTCGACCTTCTTGTAGGGCAACTGCCCGCTGTCGAAGCCGGCCGCGATCACGGTCACCTTCACCTCGTCACCGAGCGTGTCGTCGATGACTGCACCGAAGATGATGTTCGCCTCAGGGTGCGCTGCTTCGGCGACGAGTGACGCGGCCTCATTGATCTCGAACAGACCGAGGTCCGAGCCGCCCTGGATCGAGAGCAGCACACCACGCGCACCATCCATGCTCGCCTCGAGCAGCGGGCTGGCGATCGCGATCTCGGCCGCCATCCGGGCCCGGTCGTCACCGCGTGCGGCCCCGATGCCCATCAGGGCCGAACCCGCACCGCTCATCACGCTCTTGACGTCGGCGAAGTCGAGATTGATCAGGCCCGGAGTGGTGATCAGGTCGGTGATGCCCTGGACCCCGGAGAGCAGCACCTGGTCGGCGCTGCGGAAGGCATCCATGACGCTCACGTTGCGGTCAGAGATCTGCAGCAACCGGTCGTTGGGGATGACGATCAGCGTGTCGCACTCGGCGCGCAGCTGGTCGATGCCGTCGTCAGCCTGCGTCGCGCGCTTCTTGCCCTCGAAGGAGAACGGCCGGGTGACGACGCCGATGGTGAGTGCGCCCAGCTTGCGGGAGATGCTCGCGATCACCGGCGCTCCGCCGGTTCCGGTGCCGCCGCCCTCGCCCGCGGTGACGAAGACCATGTCGGCACCCTTGAGCACTTCCTCGATCTCGTCGCGGTGGTCCTCGGCGGCCTTGCGGCCCACCTCGGGCTGCGCGCCGGCGCCCAGTCCACGGGTGAGCTCGCGGCCCACGTCGAGTTTGACGTCGGCATCGCTCATCAGCAGCGCCTGCGCATCGGTGTTGACGGCGATGAACTCGACGCCTTTGAGCCCGTGCTCGATCATCCGGTTGACGGCATTGACGCCGCCACCGCCGACACCGACGACCTTGATGACCGCCAGATAGTTGTGCGGTGCTGTCATGGGCTTGGCTCCTGTTTCCGAGGTGGGGCGGATGTCGCTGACTGGACGGGTCGCGCGGGGCCACCGGCTGCTGGGCGAACTCTCACCCTCTAGTAGACCGTTAATGTTATGTCAACCTGGCATGTTGCAGCCGAAGTTAGAGCGCCTACGCCCGGATTCCCGGAAGGCGCGCCGAAGAAAAAGGGATGGCCGGTAAAACGGGCCGTTGTCTGGTGGCCTCGCGTCAGTGGGTGACGACCTGATCAGGGTTGGTCACATCGAACGTCGTGCCCGGCTGGCCGAGGAGCAAGGGCAGGATGCGTGCCTTGTCGGCGTCGCGATCGGCGCTGCCCCACCGCACCACCCGGTGATCGGTGAGCAGCAGCGTGATAGCCGTCGGGTCGAAGGCCTGGACGGAGTCGACCCTGGCCAGCAGCGCCCGAGGCAGGGCGGCCGCGACGGTGGCCACGGCGTGCCCGGTGGCCTTCGCGTTCGGCCCGGCGGGGACCACGAACATCGGCAGCGATCGGGGCTTGGCGAGCAGCGTGCGGAACTGGGCGCCGGTTCTGTCGACGAGCAGGTACCTCGTGCCGAGGCTCAGGTAGCCCACCGCGACGCGTTCGGTGACGGTGATGACCACCGTCGACGGGTAGTCCGTACGCACCGTGGCCGATGCCACCAGCGGCAGGGCTTCGACCCGACGCGTCACTGCCTCGGTGTCCAGGCGTACGAGCGGGCTGGCGTGCTTGATCGCCGCGGCCTGGCGTATCTGTGTTGCGGTCAGGTCGCGGGTGCCGTGCACGGTCACGGTGTCGGCACCGAGCAGCGGGCTGAACGCGACGATCCAGGTGAGCACCGCCGCGATGAGCACAACGAGCCCGGCCACCATCATCAGAATGCGGGTGCGATTGGCGGCTCCGGGTTCGTCCTCGCCGGACCGTTCGCCGACGGCACCCAGGACGGGCAGGCCGACGTTCATGTCGAGGCCACCGCAGCAATCGCAGCGGCCCGCACCGGGGTGCGCAGCGTGCGCCGGGTTCTCATGCCTGCACGGTGGCCGTGCTGCGCCCGCAGGCGTCGCGGATGTCATCACAGAGCAGGTACACGTCGCCAATGCCCATGGTCAGTACGAGATCGCCGGCTCTGGCCACCGCTGCGACGCGTTCGGGCGTGGCCGAATAGCGCGGTTCGTAGATGACCTGCTCGGCCGGCAGGGCGATGAGGTCGCTGATCGTGGCGCCGGTGACACCGGGAATCGGTTCCTCGCGCGCCGGGAAGATGTCCATGACAACCACAATGTCGGCGATGGCCAACGCCTGCGCGAACTCCGACGCGAAGGTCTGCGTGCGGCTGTACGTGCCGGGCTGGAAGACCGCGATCAGCCGGCCCCCCGGCCCCACCACTCCCCTGGCCGCGGCGAGTTCGGCCGCGACCTCGGTGGGGTGGTGCGCGTAGTCGTCATAGACCCGGACGCCCCCTGCCTCGCCGTGGGATTCGAACCGCCGGCGCACGCCACCGAACACCGCCCACGCCGCGATGACCGTGTCGAGGTCCAGATCCAGCTCGGTGGCCATTGCGAGTGCGGCCGCGGCGTTGAGCGCCATGTGAGTGCCGATAAATGCCCCGACGTGTACGCGGCGCGCATCCAGCCCGCGGCCGTCCACGCGGAAATCGACGCCATCGGCCAAGGCCACAATCTCGCTGACCCGGATGTCGGCGTCGCTGCTCTGGCCGTAGCTCAGCACCCGCCGGCCGGACTGACGCGCGTAGTCGGCGATCTGGCGCGCGCCGGCGTCGTCGGCGCAGGTCAGCAGCAGGCCGTTGTGATCGATGCGGTCGACGAACTGCTCGAAGGCCCGGAAGATGCCGGCCAGGTCCCCGTGGTTCTCGAGGTGGTCGGCCTCGACGTTGGTGATGATCGCGGCAGAGGGCCGGGTGAGCAGGAACGAACCGTCGCTCTCGTCGGCCTCGACGATGGCCAGCTCACCGGTCCCGAGATGCGCGTTCTTGCCGCTCTCATAGAGGTTTCCGCCCATCGCGAAGGATGGATCGACGCCGCAGGCTTGCGCACCCACCGTCAGCAGCGACGTCGTCGAAGTCTTGCCGTGAGTGCCGGAGATCGCGATGCAGCGACGGTCCTCGAGCGCGGCGGCCAGCGCGGCGGCCCGCCGCAGCACCGGCATCCCGCTGGCCAGTGCGGCGGCGAACTCCTCGTGCTTCGGTGAGATCGCGGTCGTGTAGACGAAGCTGTCGACGTCGGCCAGGTGCGCGACCGAGTGGCCGATCGACACGTCGGCGCCGATGGCGCGCAGCGCGGTGACGGTGAGCGAGTCGCGCGCTTCGCAGCCGCTGACCTCGATGCCGCGGGCGAGCAGGATCCGGGCCAGCGCGCTCATGCCCGAGCCGGCGATGCCCATGATGTGCACGCGCCCCAGATCGGCCAGGGCCGGGACGACGTCGGTCGCTGCGCTGCGCACCAGGGCCGCACCGGGGGCGGTCCAATCGTGCGGACGGCCCTCGGCGGCGTCGTGGGTGGGGCGTTCGGTCACTGCTGTCTCCTCGGGTTCGTCCCGTGATCGACCCCGGCGAAGCGGCGGTACTCGGCCACGACGTTCAACACGTGCTTGGCTAGCACCACATCCGCGTCGCGCGAGCCCGCGTGCGCCGCGGCGCGCGACATCGCACTGAGTGCCGCGGGGTCGGTGAGCCTGGGCACGATGTTGGTGAGAATCCAGTCGGCGCTCAGATCCGAGTCGTCGACAAGCAGCCCACCGCCGGCCGCGACGACCGGCTCGGCGTTGAAGCGCTGTTCGCCGTTGCCGACGGGGTAGGGCACGTACGCCGCGGGCAGCCCGACTGCGGTGAGCTCGGCGCAGGTCATCGCTCCGCAGCGGCACAGCACGAAATCCGCCGCGGCGTAGGCGTACTCCATGTGATCGACATAGGGCACCACGATGTAGGGCGGCGCGCCGTCCGCACCCGGCACATCAACCACGTTCCTCGCTCCGACGACGTGCAGCACCTGCACCCCGGCGGCGCGCAATCCGTCGGCTGCCTGGGACGCAGCCCAGTTGATCGAGCGGGCACCCTGAGAACCGCCGGTGACCAGCAACGTCAGGCGGTCCGCGTCGAGCCCGAACCGGGCGCGCGCCGGTGCCCGCAGCGCCGCCCGGTCGAGCTGGGAGATCTCCCGCCGGAGCGGGATCCCGATCACGACCGCGTGCGGCAGGTGTCCGCGTCCCGACCCGGTGAACACATGCGAGGTCAACCGCGCGGCGGCCCTATTGGCCAGGCCCGGCTTGGCGTTCGCCTCGTGCACGACGATAGGGATGCCGCGCCGCTTTGCCGCCAGGTAAGCGGGCACCGCGACGTAGCCCCCGAAGCCCACCACGACGTCGGCGTGCAGCCTGTCGAGCACGGCCCCGGCGGCGGTCACTGCGTCGCGAATCCGCCCCGGCGAGGCCAGCAGGTCGCGGCCCATGCGGCGGGGCAGCGGCACCGGCGGGATGAGTTCGAGCGGGTAGCCGCGGGCCGGGATCAGCGTGGTGTCCAGACCCTTCGTCGTGCCGAGAGCGGTGATCTGCGCATCGGGGGCCAGGCGTCGCACTGCGTCGGCCAGGTTCATGGCGGGCTCGATGTGGCCCGCGGTACCGCCGCCGGCGACCACGACGCGGGGCGGCTCGTCGCCGGCTCTCACGGGCGCCTCCGCGGGATCCCGTCGGTCCCCGTCGCGCGCAGCGGCGTGGGCGCGGCCGCGGGCCGTCGGGCCGCGCTCTGG
>JALYVG010000008.1 GCA_030853345.1 Actinomycetota bacterium
CCAGCTCGGCGTAGTCGGCCGTCGGCGTGATGCGGGCGAGCACTTCGTCGCGCTCGACCTCGGTCAGCTTGCCGCGCGAAATGGCCTTGTCGAGGATCTTCGTGGAGTAGTCCTTGCCCGTCTCCGCCGCCTCGATCGAGACGTCCTTGAGCACGACGTCGATACCGTTGCGGGCGCTGACGTAGGCGATGCCGGCGCCCATCATGCCGGCACCCAGAATGGCGACCTTCCTGGTCGGCCGCGGCGGGTAACCCTCCGGCCGGGAGCCACCGGCGTTGATCGAGTTCAGCTCGAACCAGAACGCCTGGATCATGTTCTTGGCCACCTGGCCGCGGGCGAGGTCGACGAAGTACCGGCCCTCGATTGTGAGCGCGGTGTCGATGTCGACGCTCGCCCCCTCGACCGCGGCGCACATGATGTGGTGTGGCGCGGGCATCGGGGCGCCTTTGAGCTGCTTGCGCAGGTTGGCCGGGAAGGCCGGGAGCATGGCCGCGAGCTTCGGGTTGGACGGCACCCCGCCGGGCATCCGGTAATTCTTGCCGTCCCAGGGCTGGACCGCATCCGGGTTGGCCTTGATCCAGGCCCGCGACTTGTCGAGCAGCTCCTCGGGCGTCGCGGCGAGTTCGTCGACGATGCCCACCTCGACCGCCTGGGCCGGCTTGTGGCGGGTGCCCTGCAGCAGCACCTTCATCAAGCCGTCGGCAATGCCGAGCAGTCGGGTGATGCGGGTGACGCCGCCGCCGCCGGGCAGCAGACCGAGGGTGACCTCAGGCAGGCCGAACTGCGACTTCGGGTTGTCCAGCGCGATGCGGTGGTGGCAGGCCAGCGCGATCTCCAGGCCGCCACCGAGCGCCGCGCCGTTCAGGGCGGCGACAACCGGCCTGCCCAGGGTCTCGAGGCGGCGCAGGTCGGCCTTGATCGACGTGACACCTGCGCCGAACTCGGCCGCGTTGTCGTCGTTGACCTGGCTCAGCAGGCGCAGGTCGCCGCCGGCGAAGAACGTGTCCTTGGCCGAGGTGATGATGACGCCGGTGATCGTGTCCTTCTCGGCGTAGAGGCGATCGACTGCGGCCCGCATCGACTCGCGGTATTCGAGGTTCATGGTGTTGGCGCGCTGGCTGGGGTCGTCCAGGGTCAGCGTGACGATGCCGTCGGCGTCCTGGTCCCAGCGGATCGTGTTCTGCTCAGTCATTGGGATGCGCTCCGATTGAATTAGGAAAGTCGCTCGACGATGGTGGCCACGCCCATACCGCCGCCGACGCACAGGGTGGCCAGGCCGAACCGCTGGTCGCGGCGCTCGAGTTCGTCGATGACGGTGCCGAGGATCATTGCGCCGGTGGCGCCGAGCGGGTGGCCGAGGGCGATCGCGCCGCCGTTGACATTCACCTTCTCGTGCGGGACGCCCATGTCGCGCATGAACTTGAGCACGACGGCGGCGAAGGCCTCATTGACCTCGAACAGGTCGATCTGGTCGGCGGTCATGCCGGCCTTGGCCAGGGCCTTCTGTGCCGACGGTGCCGGGCCGGTCAGCATGATCGTCGGCTCGGTGCCCACGACGCCGGTGGCGATGATGCGGGCGCGCGGGGTGAGCCCCATCGCGCTGCCCGCCTGCTCGCTGCCGATGACCATGAGCGCGGCGCCGTCCACGATGCCGGAGGAGTTGCCCGGCGTGTGTACGTGGTTGATCTTCTCGATCCAGTGGTACTTCTGCAGCGCGACGGCGTTGAAGCCGCCCATCTCGCCCATCGCCTCGAACGACGGCTTCAGCCCGCCGAGCGACTCAGGGGTGGTACCGGGCCGCGGGAACTCGTCGTGGTCGAGTACGACCTGGCCGTTGAGGTCGACGACCGGGATCACCGACCGGCCGAACGCGCCGTCGGCCAGCGCCTTTCCGGCGCGGGTCTGTGACTCGGCGGCGAACAGGTCGACATCGTCGCGGCGGAAACCCTCCATCGTGGCGATCAGGTCGGCGCTGACGCCCTGCGGCACGAAGCCGGTGGCGTAGGCGGTCTCGGGGTCCATCGCCCACGGCCCCCCGTCGGAGCCCATCGGGACGCGTGACATCGACTCGACGCCGCCCGCGAGCAACAGGTCCTCCCAGCCGGAGCGCACCTTCTGGGCCGCGATGTTCACCGCCTCCAGGCCGGACGCACAGAACCGGTTGAGCTGAAAGCCCGCGCCGGAGGTCTCATACCCGGCCGCGAGGGCGGCGGTGCGGGCGATGTCGGCGCCCTGCTCGCCGACCGGAGAAACGACGCCCAGGATGATGTCCTCGACCTGCGCCGGGTCGAGGCCTGGGTTGCGCTTGCGCAACTCGTCGAGCAGGCCGACCACGAGAGACACCGGCTTGGTGCCGTGCAGCGAGCCAGAGTTCTTGCCCCGCCCGCGCGGGGTGCGTACGGCGTCATAGACGAACGCTTCAGTGCTCATGCTCTAACCGTCCTCAACGAGATCCTCGGAGTACCAGTGATACTGCCAGTATCACTGTCACAGTTGTCAAGTGCCAGCAAATGTGTCGTGGTCTACGCTCGCAGGCATGGCGACGCCGGCGGCTGCGGATGCCGACGAGTTCACGATCGACGAGCTCGCGGCGCGTACCGGGATGACGGTACGCACGGTGCGCTTCTACGCAACCGAGGGACTGCTGCCCACCCCGCAGCGGCGCGGGCGGGTCGCCTACTACAACGCACAGCACCGGATGCGGCTCGACCTCATCCGGACGTTGCAGGACCACGGGTACACGCTGGCCGCGATCGAGCGAGTGCTGTCCCGGATCACGCCTGACGCGGAGCCGGCCGAGTACGCCGTGCACGCGGCCGTGCTGGCGCCGTGGCTGCCCGACCAGACCGAGGAGTTCGACCTCGCCGCCATCGAACGGCGGGCGGGGCGCCGGTTGACCGAGGACCAGGTCAGCTACCTGGTTCACGTCGGAGCGCTGGAATCTGTCGACGGCACGACGTACCGGGCCGCACCCTCGGCGCTGGGCCACGCCATCGAGCTGCTGCAATTGCCGGTGCCCACCAGCGTGCTGCACGACTCGGCCCGGATCATCGACGAACATGCCACCGCCGTCGCCAATGGCCTGACCGAAGTCTTCATCGACGCGGTCTGGGGGCCGTACCAGCGCGGCGAGATCGATCACGAGCAGGTGGTGGCGATGCTGGCCCGGCTGCGCCCACTGGCCGTCCAGGGGTTGGTGAGCGCCTTCGGCCGCGCCGCCGACCGGGCCGCACGCCGCGGCCTCGATCAGCCCTAACCGACTTTGACCCCGCCAGCGTCGCTGGGAGCCGCAGTTGACGACGCTGGCGGGGTCAAAGTGGGTTAGCGGCGGTTGGTGCAGAGCGTGCTGGGGTCGGTCTGTGTGGGGTCGACCACGCACACGGCCCGCATGACCTTCGCCACGGCGTCCGCGATCGGCGCCAGCGGCGGCTGCCGGTAGGACTCCGGGACGCTCACCTCGATGTAGACGGGCCGGTCGACCGTGATCCACACCGTCGACTTGCTCTGGTGAATCGGCAGCCAGAAGACCCCGTCCACGCCGACGAGCAGATCGGCGCTGCCGGGTTTCAGGGCGGCCGGACGCACGACGCCGCAGCGCAGCACCACGGCGGGATCACCCCATGCCACCACGAACGGGGAGTCCGGCTCGGGGTGCACGACCCGCGGCGCGAGCGCGCCCAACTGCACCGGCAGCGCAGTGAGCAGTGTGGTGCAGGACGCTGCGGAACCTGGGTCAGCCGGCGGCGCGGCGACGGTGACCGGCGCGAGCGCACGTGGCGCCGGCGGGCGGGACGAGCCTGAGTGCCCAGGGTGGTTGGCGGCCCGGCCCAGTACCAGGGCCAGGATCACGACGACGGGCACCGTCACTGCCGTAGCGATGCCGGCCGCGCGGCGCCGTCCCGGGTCGATCGGTGGGCTCCAGCTTAGAGATGGACGACGGGGCAGGTCAGCGTGCGGGTGATGCCGTCGACGGCCTGAACCTTCGCCACGACGAGCTTGCCCAGGTCGTCCATGGACGGCGCCTCGGCCCGCACGATGACGTCATAGGGCCCGGTGACGTCCTCGGCGTGCAGCACACCGTCGAGTTCGCCTATTTCACGCGCGACGGCGGCTGCCTTGCCTACCTCGGTCTGGATCAGGATGTACGCATTGACGGCCATCGTGCGTGTCCTCTCGTCGTCGCTTCATCGAGACCGGTAGAACGTAGCGCAGGCGATGTTGCGCGATCCGCGACGATTGGGACCGGCGCGGCGCCGCTGCCGCCGTCAACCGTCGAAGGGCGAACGTCATCACCGTTTCGGAACTGGGCGAGTTCGGACTGATCAAGCGGGTTACTGCGGGGTTCGTGGGGGCCGCCTCGACTCTGCTCGGGCCGGGTGACGATGCCGCCGTCGTGGCGGTGCCCGACGGCCGCGTCGTGGCCACGACGGACCTGCTCGTCGAGAACCGGCACTTCCGGCGTGACTGGTCGACAGCCAACGACATCGGGCACAAGGCCGCCGCCCGCAACTTCGCCGACATCGCGGCGATGGGGGCGGTGCCCACCGCGTTGCTGCTCGGCTTCGCCACGCCCGGCGACGTCGCGCTGGAGTGGGTCGACGGCCTGATGGCCGGGCTGCGCGAGGAGTGCGGCGAGGTGGGTGCGGCCATCATCGGCGGCGACGTGACCGCGGCCGACGTGATCACGCTCGGGGTCACCGCACTCGGCGATCTGCAAGGCCGCGAACCGGTCACCCTGGCCGGTGCCAGGCCCGGCGACGTCGTCGCGCTGGCCGGCAAGGTGGGCTGGGCCGCGGCCGGATTCGCGGTCCTGGGACGGGGCTTTCGCTCACCGGTGCAGGTCGTCTCGGCGCACCGGCGCCCCGAACCGCCCTACGCAGAAGGACCGCGTGCGGCCGAACTGGGCGCCACGTCGATGACCGACATCAGTGACGGCTTGGTCGCCGACCTGGGCCATATCGCCGATGCGAGCGGCGTCCGGATAAACCTGCAGGCCGACCTGATGACGATCCCGGCCAAGCTGCGTGAGGTCGGCGCCGCGCTCAACGTCGACCCGCTGGTGTGGCTGTTCACCGGTGGGGACGACTACGCGTTGGCGGCGACGTTCCCGAAGAAGACCGCGCTGCCCGAGGCGTGGACGGTGATCGGTGCGGTGGCCGAGGGCGAGGGCGTGCGGGTGGACGGTCGGCGATGGCCCACAGCGGGGCACGAGCACTTCCGCTGACAGAGCCCCCCGTTAGGGTCGCTGGCGTGGATTTCCGTATCGAAGCCCGAAGCTATGACGACCCCGACGTCGTGCGTTTGGTGGCCGCCGTGCAGCAGGAGTATGTCGTGCTTTACGGCGGACCGGACGCGGCAGCGGTCGAGCCGGGCGAGTTCACGCCGCCGGCCGGCCTGTTCCTGGTCGGCTACCTCGACGGCGAGCCGGCGGCCACCGGTGGCTGGCGGCGCGTCGACGACGGCACGGCCGAGATCAAGCGCATGTACGTGCTGGATTCCTTCCGGCGCCGCGGGCTGGCGCGCGCCATGCTGGCCGAACTCGAGGCCACCGCGCTGGCAGCCGGCCTCCGTCGGATACAGCTCAACACCGGCGATCGGCAGCCTGAGGCAATCGCGCTGTACGAATCCAGCGACTACCTGCCCACCGAGGGTTTCGGGCACTACGCATGCCACCCGGGAGCGATCTTCTACGGCAAGACGCTCGTCGGCGACGCGGACGCAACACGGCCCGCCTCGCGCAACGCGCGGACGGGCCGTTAGGACGTAGCGGTAGCGCTAGGCGCGGCTAACCTTGCCGGCCTTCAGGCAGGACGTGCACACCGAGATGCGACGCCGGGTACCGGGAGCAACCATCGCGCGCACGGTCTGAACGTTCGGGTTC
This sequence comes from Actinomycetota bacterium, assembly GCA_030853345.1. Taxonomy (GTDB): domain Bacteria; phylum Actinomycetota; class Actinomycetes; order Mycobacteriales; family Jatrophihabitantaceae; genus QHCC01. The sequence continues at coordinate 5,882 of JALYVG010000008.1, forward strand.
CACCGCCGGTGAGTTCGACGGTGCGAGTACGAGACCGACATCCCGAAGCCGGGGCTCTTGCCGCAAACATCGCAGATGTTGGCCACTGTGGACTCCTTGGACGACGCAGCACGAGGTATCCGTGCCGAAGTTGATGGGTACCCGGGCGTGCGCCGGGCAACCTGAGCAGTCTAACTGCTGGGCCGCGGGCGGGCCAAACCGGCCGACCAGGCGCCACGCCCCAGTATCCTGCGCCAAACCGACCGACGGCTGGGGGTGGACGTGCTCGAGTCGTTGGACGCCGATGCGGTGCGCCGCTGGAGTCACACCGCGCTCGAGTCCCTCGACGCGCATCGGGCTGAGATCGACGAGCTGAACGTGTTCCCGGTTCCCGACCGCGACACCGGCACCAACCTGTCGCTCACGATCCGTTCCGCCGTCGATGCCCTGGCCGCCGACGGCACGCTCGACGCCGCTACTGCCTTACGCGTCTTCGCCCGGGGTGCAGTGCTCGGTGCCCGCGGCAACTCCGGCGTCATCATGTCCCAGTTCCTGCGCGGGGTCGCCGATGCTGCCACGGATGCATCTGACTGCGATGCCGTCGTGCTCCGGGCGGGACTGCTGCTCGGCGCCGATCAGGCCCGCCTCGCGGTCGCCGATCCTGTCGAGGGCACGATCCTGACGGTGGCCCGCGCGGCCGCCGACGCCGCGGCGACCGGTAGGACGCTGCACGATGTCACGCGCAGCGCAGCCGAGGCCGCGATCGAGGCCCTGCTGCTTACCACGCAGCAACTGCCCGAGCTTGCTCAGGCGGGTGTGGTCGACGCCGGCGGGCGTGGCCTGGTGCTGCTTCTCGATGCCCTGGCCCGAACCGTGAACGGCGGGTGGAGCGCGCCGCCGGAACTCAGCCGCACCGCCCGCGCATCGCACCAACTGCGCTCGGCCCGCGAGACCGGCAGCGGTGATTATGACTTCGAGGTCCAGTACCTGCTCGAGGCAGACGACAAGGCCGTCGAGCTGCTGCGTCGTGAGCTGGGCAGCCTCGGCGACTCGGCCGCGGTCGTCGGCACCGGAGAGGGGGTGTGGAACGTCCACGTCCACGTCAACGATGTCGGCGCGGCGATCGAGTCCGGTGTCGAAGCAGGCCGTCCGTACGACATCACCGTGGTGCGCTTCGCCGACCAGGTGGCCGCGGCGGCCGGCACCGCGGTGGTGGCCGTTGCTCCTGGCGAGGGGCTCGCGCACCTGTTCGAGGCCGAGGGGGTCTGGGTGGTCGACGGCGGCACGGGACGCAGCCCGTCCACCGCCGAGGTGCTGGCGGCCGTGCGGGCTACCGGCGCCGGTGAGGTCGTCCTGCTGCCCAATGCCTCCCAGGTCACCGGGATAGCCGAGTCCGCGGCCGAGCAGGCCCGCTCCGCGGGGATCCGCGCCACGGTGGTCCCGACCCGTTCCCCCGTCCAAGGTCTGGCCGCGGTGGCGGTGCACGATCCCGCCCGCCGCTTCGACGACGACGTCGTCGCGATGGCCGAGGCAGCGGCCGCGACGCGTTTCGCCGAGGTGGCGATCGCACAGCACGAGGCGCTGACCTCCATCGGTGTATGCCAGCAGGGCGACGTCCTGGGGCTCATCGACGGCGAAGTCGTCGAGATCGGACATGGGTTGGTTTCGGTCGCGTTCTCGCTCGTCGACCGGCTCCTGGGCGTCGGCGCCGAGCTGATGACGGTCCTCGTCGGCGGGGGCGCCCCCGAGTCGGTCGGCAAGCTGCTGGTCGAACACGTGCAGGAGCGCGCGCCCTACACCGACGTCACGGTTTATCCCGGCGGACAGCCGGACTACCCGCTGATCATCGGTGTCGAATGAGCGCCCTCTCCACGCCGCTGTCCGATCTCGTCGGCGGCCGGACCGCCAAGCCGCTGGAGAAGGCGTTCGAGATCCGCACGGTCGGCGATCTGCTGCGCCACTATCCGCGGCGGATGGCCGAGCGCGGGGAGCTCACCGACCTGGCCTCGCTGCGGATCGACGACGATGTCACCGTGCTGGCCGAGGTGCTCAGCTCCGAGAAGAAGGGTTACGACAAGGGGCTGCGGGTCGAGGTTGTCGTCAGCGACGGCCGCGGCAAGCTGACGCTCGTCTTCTTCGGAAGGCGCAGCCAGTGGCGCAGAGACCAGTTGCAGCCGGGCATGCGTGGGCTCTTCTCCGGCAAGGTGCGGTTGTTCGGCCAGGTCCGCCAGCTCGCCCACCCCGAGTACATGCTCTTGCGCGGCGACGAGCTCGACGGGCACGAGGCCGACGACTTCGCCGGTGAGCTCATCCCGGTCTACCCGGCGAGCCAGCAGGTGCGCACCTGGACCATTTCCAACACGGTGCGCATCGTCCTGGGCATGCTCGACCCGTTGCCTGACCCGGTGCCGGAGCCGATACGCATGCGGCGCGGCCTGATCGACTTCGACACGGCGATCCGCACCATCCACCGCCCGGCCGACATGGACGAGTGGCGCGCTGCGCGGCACCGGCTCAAGTGGGACGAGGCGCTCGGCGTCCAGCTCGCCCTGGCCCAGCGCCGGGCGAGCGCTCGGGCGAATTCCGCGACGGCGCGGCCGGCCCTGGCCAACGGGATCCTGGCCGCGTTCGACGCCGCGCTGCCGTTCACCCTCACCGACGGCCAGCGTGCCATCGGCGAGGTGCTCACCGACGAGCTGTCCCAGCCCCACCCGATGCACCGCCTGCTCCAGGGCGAGGTCGGCTCGGGCAAGACCGTGGTCGCGCTGCGGGCGATGTTGCAGGTCGTCGACGCCGGCGGCCAGGCAGCTCTGCTCGCGCCCACCGAGGTGCTCGCCGCCCAGCACGCCCGCTCCATCGAGGCGCTACTCGGCCCGCTGGGTCAGGCCGGTCGACTGGGCGGCGAGGACGCCGGCACCCGGGTCGCCCTGCTGAGCGGCTCACTGCCCGCCCTGGCCCGCAAGAGTGCGCTGCTCGACGCCGCTGTCGGCACCGCCGGCATCGTCGTCGGCACCCACGCGCTGATCCAGGACCAGGTGAGCTTCGCCGAGCTCGGGATGGTCGTCGTCGACGAACAGCACCGCTTCGGAGTCGAGCAGCGCGATGCCCTGCGCAGCAAGGCCGAACGGCCCCCGCATCTGCTCGTCATGACGGCGACGCCGATTCCCCGCACCGTGGCGATGACGGTTTTCGGCGACCTCGACACGTCCACCCTGACCGAGCTCCCTGCCGGTCGCTCACCGATCTCCACAACCGTCGTACCGGCCACCGAGCGGCCGGGCTGGCTCGATCGGACCTGGCAGCGCATCCGCGAGGAGGTGGCGGCCGGCCGGCAGGCCTACGTCGTCTGCCCGCGCATCGGCGCCGACCTGGCCGACGACGAGGCCGAGCTCGCTGACGTCCCGGTCCCCGACGACATGCCACCGCGGCGCGCTCCACTGGCCCTGTCCGACACGCTGGCGATGCTCGCCGACGGCCCGCTGGCCGGGCTGCGGCTTGCGCCACTTCACGGCCGGCTGCCTGCGGATGAGAAGGACCGCACCATGACCGAGTTCGCCGCCGGACGCGTCGACGTGCTGGTGGCCACCACCGTCATCGAGGTGGGTGTGGACGTTGCGAACGCGACCGTCATGGTGGTGCTCGACGCCGACCGCTTCGGCATCTCGCAGCTGCATCAACTGCGCGGGCGGATCGGCCGCGGCTCGGCGGCAGGCATCTGCCTGCTCGTCACCGAGGCACCGACGGGCACGACTGCGCGCGAACGGCTCGACGCGGTCGCGGCGACCACCGACGGCTTCGAGCTGGCCCGGCTCGACGTCGAGCAGCGCCGTGAGGGCGATGTCCTCGGTGCGGCGCAGTCCGGGACGCGGTCGCAGCTGCGGCTGTTGTCGCTGCTGCGCGACGAACAGTTGATCACCGAGGCACGGGCCGAGGCCGCCGACATCGTGGCCGCCGACCCTGACCTGTCCGGGCATCCGCTTCTAGCCGCCCAGGTGGGCGCCCTGGTGGCCGATGAGCAGGCCGAGTACCTGGAAAAGGCATGACCCGAATTGTCGCCGGCAAGGCCAAAGGCCGACGGCTCGCGGTGCCGCCGCGGGGGACCCGGCCCACCTCCGACCGAGCCCGCGAGGCGTTGTTCAGCTCCTTGGCCGGCCTGATCGATCTCGACGGAAGCCGGGTGCTCGACCTGTTCGCCGGCACCGGGGCAGTCGGGCTGGAGGCACTCTCGCGCGGTGCCTCGGCGGTGAGTTTCGTCGAGTCCGACCGGGCGGTGTGCGAGATCCTGCGCCGCAACGTCGACACGGTCGCCTTGCCCGGGGCCGAGATCAACCGGCGACCGGCCGCCGCCTATCTCGTCGGCGCCGGCGCCGACGAGCCGTTCGACCTGGTTTTCGCCGATCCGCCCTACGCCTTCGGCGACGAGCCGCTCGCCGTACTGCTGAGCACCCTGTCCACCCCCCAGTGGCTGGCCGAATCCGCCGTCGTCGTGGTGGAACGCTCCGCACGCGGCAGCGAGCCGAACTGGCCCGAAAGCATCGAGACGGTCAAACAGAAGCGCTACGGCGAGGGCATGCTTTGGTACGGTCGCCGACGATGAGCACCTCTCCTGCACAGCCGCCGGCCGGGTCCACGCGGGCCGTCCGCCGCGCAGTCTGCCCAGGGTCGTTCGACCCGGTGACCAACGGCCACCTCGACATCATCGGCCGTGCCGCGCAGCTCTACGACGAGGTCGTCGTCGCGGTGTTCGTCAACCAGTCCAAGTCGAGCATGTTCACCGTCGACGAACGCCGCGACATGCTCGAAGAGGTCACCGCCGGCTACGGCAATGTGCGCATCGACACCTTCCAGGGCTTGGTGGTCCATTACTGCCGCGAGCACGACATCCCCGTCATCGTCAAAGGCCTGCGGGCGGTCAGCGACTTCGACTACGAGCTGCAGATGGCCCAGATGAACCGCGGTCTGGCCGGCATCGACACGCTGTTCATGCCCACCAACCCCGAGTACAGCTTCCTGGCCTCTAGCCTGGTCAAGGAGATCGCGAAGTGGGGCGGGGACGTGTCCTCGCTGGTCCCGCCCAACGTCCTGAAGCGGCTCTAGGGCGCGCCGCACCGGGCCGACGGGTAGGGAGCAGACCATGACCGACCAGTCCTTGCGTCGCGCCGACGAGTTGCTCGTCGAACTGGTCGAACTCGTCGAGACGGCGCGCACGCTGCCGATGTCGTCGTCCTCCGTGGTGCCGCGGGAAAGGGTCCTCGACCTGCTCGACGAGCTGCGCGAGACGATGCCGCCGGAGATGGACCAGGCCCGCCTCCTCATCGCCACCCGCGACGCCCTGCTGCACGAGGCACACGAAGAGGCCACGGCGAAGCGGGAGCAGGCGGTGGGTGCCGCCGATGCAATCCTCGCCGACGCCAACCAGCGCGCCGACGAACTGGCCCGCGACGCCGACCTACGGGCCCACGAGATCGTTGAGGCCGGCCGCGCCGAGCACGCACAGCTCGTCTCGGCCACCGGGGTTCATCAGGCGGCTGCCGATGCTGCCGCCGCGCTGCGGGCCGAGGCGAAGACGTTCGCGGCCCAGACGCGGGCTGAGACCGAACGCTACGACGCGGACGTGCGCGCCGATGCCGAGCAGTACGCCCACGCGACCCGCGCTGCCGCCGATCAGTACGCGGCCAAGCTGACCGCCGACGCCGAGGACTACGCCGACCGCACGCTGGCCGAGCTCGCCGACACCCTGCACCGTTCGGCCGCGACCGCGGAGCAGGGCCGCACGGCGCTGGCCCAGCGCCGTGCGCCGGCTGGGCCGCCGAGCGAGCCCGATGCACCGGATTCGGAATGAGTCCCTCGCTCCGCTAGGCTGGTCGATGGCCTCATCCAAAGCAGGGCCATCCTCGTATGCCTGAGAAAACGACACCGACGCGACACGGATCGAACCGTGCCGACCCGCGCAACCCGTTCGTCATCGACATCCGGGAAGTGGGCCGGCGACCCGGTTCGATGCGGGAGTATCGGCGTAGTGTTCCCGCGCCTACGGGGCTGGCTCTGGATCTCATCGGGGTACCGCAAGGTGCCCCGCTCGCAGTCGACATCCGGCTCGAGTCGGTCACCGAGGGCGTGCTCGTCACGGGCAGCGCCACCGGGCCGCTCACCGGCGAATGCGGGCGGTGCCTCGACCCGGTCTCCGACGAGCTGATCGTCGACTTCTGCGAGCTGTTCGCGTATCCGGACAGCGCCACGGACGAGACGACGGAACAGGATGAGGTCCACCGCCTCGACGGCGACTACCTCGACGTCGAGCCGGTGGTGCGTGACGCGGTGGTGCTGGGCCTGCCCTTCGCCCCACTGTGCAGACCGGACTGCCCCGGGTTGTGCCCCACGTGCGGGCAACGGCTCGACGGCTTGCCGCCCGGTCACACGCACGACGTGCTCGACCCCCGCTGGGCCGCGCTCGCAGCGTTCACCGACGCTGCCGAGCACGATCCAGAAGCACCAGCTGAGGTACCCGATCAGCTCGATTAGTCAGGAGTGACCGTGGCTGTCCCGAAGCGGAAGATGTCGCGCAGCAATACCCGGGCTCGCCGCTCGCAGTGGAAGACGACGGCGCCCACCCTGGTGCTGTGCCCCAACCGCGCTTGTGGCGAGATGAAACTGCCGCACACCGCCTGTTCGAACTGCGGCCAGTACGACGGCAGGCAGGTCTTGGCGGTCTGATCGCGTCGTGTCGCGCGTGCCCGCGACTACCGAGCCCGCCGATCAGGATGGTCTGGCCGGTGCACTCGGCGTCACCCTCGACGCCGGGCTGCTGCGGCGCGCGCTGACGCACCGCTCTTACGCCTACGAGCACGGCGGGCTGCCGCACAACGAGCGGCTGGAGTTCCTCGGCGACGCCGTGCTCGGTCTCGTCATCACCGACACGCTCTACCGCGTGCACCCCGATCTGTCCGAGGGCAGGCTGGCCAAACTGCGTGCCTCGGTGGTGAACATGCGCGCGCTGGCCGATATCGCGCGTGCCATCCCGCCGCTGGGCCTGGGTGCCTATGTCCGCCTCGGCCGCGGCGAGGAGGCGACCGGGGGACGCGACAAGTCCAGCATCCTGGCCGACACTCTCGAATCGGTCCTGGGCGCGATATATCTCGAGAACGGCGTCGAGGTGGCCGCCCGGGTGATTCACGCCCTGTTCGACGACCTGATGGACGGCGCCGCGAACCTGGGGGTCGGCCTGGACTGGAAGACCAGCCTGCAGGAACTCACCGCCGTGCGTGGCCTGGGCGTTCCCGAATACCTGATGAGCTCCGAGGGACCCGACCACGCCAAGATGTTCACCGCCCGCGCGATCATCGCCGGGCGTACGTTCGCGGCGTGCACGGGCCAAAGCAAGAAGGAAGCCGAGCAGGTCGCCGCCCAGACCGCCTGGCGCGCGATCGTGGCAGACGACGTCGAAGTCTCCTAGCGCTCTGTGCCCGAACTACCTGAGGTCGAGACCGTCCGCGCGGGCCTGCAGCGCTGGGTCGTGGGTCGCACGGTCGCGGCTGTCGAGGTCCGGCACCCCCGCGCCGTGC
>JALYVG010000016.1 GCA_030853345.1 Actinomycetota bacterium
CCGGGCAACACTGACGAGACGGTGAAGTTCCCCAGCACGGTCGCCCTCGTGTGGCGGTGGACCGGTGACAATCAATTCCGCGACAGCCTGTACGACTTCGCCGTGCGCAACATGCATTACGTCTTCACCCAGCTCGACGCCGACGGCGACGGGTGGGCCGAGGGGGCGGGCAACGTCGAGCGCACCGGCATGGGACAGGAGAAGCTCGACGTCTCGGTGTACGCGATCCGCGGCCTGCTCGACCTCGCCGACTTGGCCGCCAGCAAGGGCGACCAGGCGACGCTGGGGTGGGCGCGCGACAAGGCTCGGGACCTGCAGCGCCGCTTCGAGGCCACCTGGTGGTTCGGCGGGGACACGCAGTCCTACGCGGACTCGCTGCACGACCCGGGCAACGTCCAGCTGTTCCAGCGGTACTGGATCGGGCTGACTCCGGTCGAGGCCGAACTGCCCGCGGGCCCGGCCGGTGCAGCCCATCCGCTGGCTTCGATGGCACACGCCGTGGCCACCGTCGCCGAACACGAGTTGGCTTGCTACACCGGGACGAACGGGCTGTTCCACACTGGGACCGGTCCCACGGCTGACCCCAGCAAGCCGCCCGGCCCGGCGTGTGACTCGGTCGTGTCCGCCGCGCCGAGTGACCGTTCGATCTTCACCCTGACCACGTCGATCGCGGCGGTGGCCGAGGGCGCACTCGGCCGGATGGGTCCAGGACAGATGGGTCGCTACACCTCCGCCAACGCTCGCGTGCAGCTCGACCCGTCGGTATGGGAATCGCCCGGCGACATGCCGGAGATCTCGCCGTCCCCGGACTTCGGCGCAAACATCGACAAGCTGTTCACCGAACGCTCCAGCGGGCTGCAGGCCTGGGGCACCTACGGCGTGCTCTGGCCGGTGGTGCACTACGAACTCGGCGTCGCACCTGACCTGGGACGCGGCACCGTCACCGTCGTGCCGCAGGTGCCTGACCGCCAGACATCTGTGGCCGGGACCGACATTCGCCTCGCCGGGGGTTCGATCGACATCTCCGCTCGACGCAGCCGCGGTGTAGTGAGCACAACCGTTCATCGTGAGGTGGCGACCACCCTGACGCTCGGCGCGTTGTTGCCCGCGGGTACCCACGCCCGCTCCGTTCGGCTCAACGGTCACCCGGTGGCCTACCGCGTCGTGCGTTCTGCCCGCGGCGCCGAGGTCTTGGTGACCGCACCGGCCGGGCAACGCACCAGCCAGCTGACGGTGGCCTACGCCTGACGGCCCTTTCCGTCGAGGGGTGCGTTCTAGGCTGGCTACATGACCGCGACGCCGATCATCGACCGTATCGCCGGGGCGCCGATCTCGTGGGGCGTGTGCGAGGCGCCGGGGTGGGGCCTGGAACTGGAGCCTGACCGGGTGCTGGGTGAGATGCGCCAACTGGGGTTGCGCACCACCGAACTCGGGCCAACCGGGTACCTGGGCGCCACTCCCGACGATGTTAGGCAGCGGGTGGGCAACACCCACCTGCGGGTGATCGGCGGTTTCCTGCCGGTGCCGATGCACGTCGACGCCGACCTCGACCTGACCGAGGTACGCGAGGCCGTCGCCACGCTCGCGGCCGTCGACGCCGAGGTGGTCGTGCTGGCCGCCCGTTCGCACGACGGAAGCTATGACTACAAGGTGCCGCTGAACGACGAGGAATGGGCGGTGCTGCTGGGCAACCTCGACAGGTTGCAGCAGGTGGTCCGCGAGCACGGCATGACACCCGCCCTGCACCCGCACGTCGGGACCGCGATCGAGGACCGCGCCGCAGTGTTGCGCCTGCTCGAGTCCAGCGACGTCGTGCTGTGTTTGGACACCGGGCATCTGCTCATCGGGGGCATGCAGCCGCTCGAGTTGTTGGCCATCGCCGCCGACCGCGTCGCGCACGTCCACCTCAAGGACGTGAACGAGACCGTCGCCGCCACAGTGGCGGCCGGCCAGGCCAGCTACATCGGTGCCGTGCGCCAAGGTCTGTACACCCCGCTCGGTGACGGTGACCTCGACATCGCAGGCGTCGTCACGGCGTTGGAACAGATCGGCTACCAGGGCAGGTACGTCCTGGAACAGGATTGTGCTCTCGAGTCCGAACCGGCGCCGGGTGACGGTCCGATGCGAGACGTGCGCCGCAGCATCGATTTCCTGACCTCGATCCGGGTGTGATGAACCGGTCCCAGCCGCTCGGCGTCGCGGTCATCGGGTTCGGCTGGATGGGCCAGGTGCACACCCGGTCCTACGCGCGAGTGCGCCATCACTTTCCCGACCTGGCGGCGCACCCGCGCCTGGTTCTGGTGGTTGACGCCGAACAGGCACGGCGTGACGACGCGATCGACCGGTACGGCTTCGTTGCGGGCAGCCACGACTGGCGCGACGTGCTCAGCGATGACCGCGTACAGGCAGTCAGCGTCACCGCGCCCAACTTCCTGCATCGCGAGATCGGCTCAGCGGTGGCCGAGGCCGGCAAGCATCTGTGGATCGAGAAGCCGGTCGGGCTGTCGAGTGATGACGCACTTGCCGTGGCCGGGGCCGTCAGGGCCGCCGGGGTGCAGAGCACCGTCGGCTTCAACTACCGTAACGTGCCGGCCGTCGAACACGCTCGCGAACTCATCGCCTCGGGCGCGATCGGCACCGTCACCAACGCGCGGTTCCGGCTGCTGTCCGACTATGCCGCCCACCCGCAGGGTGCCCTGTCCTGGCGCTTCGAACGAGCCCGGGGTGGTGCCGGCGTCCTCGGCGATCTGGCCTCGCACGGCGTGGACCTGGCCAGATACCTGCTCGGCGAGTTCGATTCCGTCGTGGCGGACACCGCGGTCTTCATCGATCAACGGCCGAAACCGGTCGGTGCAGGCAGCCACTTCGCGCTGGCCAGCGGCGGTGAGCTCGCAGCGGTCGAGAACGAGGATTACCTGCACTGCCTGGTCCGCTTCTCCGGCGGGGCGCGAGGCTGCCTCGAGTCCAGCCGGGTGAGCGTGGGCGACCAGTGCAACTACGGCTTCGAGGTGCACGGCACCCGCGGGGCGCTGTCCTGGGACTTCCGCCGCATGGGCGAGCTCTCAGTGAGTGCCGGGGCGGACTACCTCGACCAGGCTGCGGCCACCGTCTTCACCGCACCCGGGCACGGCGAGCTCTCCGCGTTCCAGCCCGGCGCCGGCATCACCATGGGTTACGACGATCTGAAGGTGATCGAGGCGAGCCGGTTCCTGCGCTCGATCTCGGAAGGAACAGCGCACGGCGCCACCGTCGCCGATGCGGTGCGCGCCGCCCAGGTACTCGACGCCGTGGTCGAATCGGCCGCCCACCAGTGCTGGGTGAGCATCCCCCACGACCTGAGTTAACCGCCGCGACGCATCACCTCAACCCGCCGGCAATCGAGAGTGCCTAGACAGGTAGTGGGCGAAAGCACCCTCCAGCGTGGAAGGCCCGCGCGCCCGCAGTAGTTGTACTGACCAGAGCCGGGAGAGCCCGGCCACCTATATCGGAGACCGCTGTGAACACCACATACGACCTGACCACCCGCCTCGCGACCCTGCGCGACGAGTACACCTACCGCGTCAACATGCTTCTCGACGAAGGCCGCGAAGACCTGGCCGCCCAGATGGCCGATGACTACGTCGATGAAGCGGCCCGCGTCCTGGCCCACCCCGGCCGGCGTAACGACTGACCCAGGCTCGGAGCGTCGGGCGCGGCAAGCCCGTCGTCGCCCGGCTCAGTCCGTCCAGCGCAGCTGGGCGAGCTTGGCCCGCTCGTAGGCCGCGCGCCCGGTGAGCGAGGCTGGCACGCCGACCTCCCACCACGCCCCGGACTCGGTCCACGCCGCCGGGCTCGTCCGGCACACCACCACCGCTGGGCGCCCATGCGCAGCGGCCAGCTCGCGCGCCGCGGCATAGCCGTTGCGTAGGTCCGCCAGCGTCGCACCGGCCGGGACGTCGACGACGGAGCAACCGAGGGCGGCCGCGTGCGCGGCAAAGTCGACCCGCACGCCGCCGGCGGCACCCGGTCCGGCGCTGTCGGTGAACATATTGTTGAATCCGGCTGCCCCCTGCCCGGTCTGCAGTCGATGAATGACCGCATAACCTCCGTTGTCGCAGACGACCGCGACGAACGGGTGCCCGGCGAACGCGGCCGAGTACAGCTCTGAGTTGAGCATCAAGTACGAGCCGTCGCCCATCAATGCCGTCACCATTCCACCCGGGTGGCTGCCGGCCCGGGCCATCGCCGCACCCCATGGCCCCGCGGTCTCGTAGCCCATGCATGAGAACCCGTATTCCAGATCCATGGTGGCGCCGGTGCTTGCCGCGCCGGTTCGCCAGCCACCGTTGAGCTCCCCCGGGATGCCACCTGACGAACCGAGCACATAATCTTCTGGTCCGCTCGCATCGTTCACGACACCGACGACCTGGGCGTAGCTGAGCGCACCGTCGGCACCGGCCCGCAGCGCGTCGATGTGCGCGTCCCAGCCGGCCCGTTCGGCCGCCGCCCGCGCCGTCCAGTCGGGGTCTGTCGACCACTCCCCCAGCGCGGCCGACAGTTCGGCGAGGCACTCGCGAGCATCACCGACGACGGCGTGCGCCGCATGCTTGACCGCGTCGAAGCGGGCGGCATTGATCGTCACCAGCCGCATCCCGGCCGAGAACACGCTCCAGGACGACGTGGTGAAGTCCTGCAACCGGGTGCCCACCGCGAGCACGACGTCAGCGTCCGCGGCCAGCGCGTTGGCCGATGCCGACCCGATCGTCCCCAGCGGTCCGGCGTTGAGCCGGTACGGATCGGGCAGCACGGTACGGCCCGCCGCGGTCTCTGCCACCGGGATCCCGTGGGCCTCGGCGAACTCGAGTAGCTGCGCCCCGGCCCCCGAGTAGCGCACCCCGCCGCCACAGACGATCAGCGGGCGCCGCGCGGCGCGCAGGATCTCGGTGGCCGCACCCAGTTCCTGCATGTCCGGGCGCGGCCGCGGCACCCGATGCAAGCGGGGCGTGAACAGCCCGGCCGGAAAGTCGAACTCCTCGGCCTGCACATCCTGGGGCATGGCCAGCACGACCGGGCCGCAGTCGGCGGGGTCGGTCAGCACCCGCGCCACCTGCGGCAGGCTGGCCAGCAGTTGCTCGGGCCGGGTGATCCGGTCGAAGTAGCGCGACACCGACCGGAACGCGTCGTTCACGGTGACCGTCGCGTCCTCGAACCGCTCGACCTGCTGCAGCACGGGGTCAGGCGCCCGGCCGGTGAATGTGTCCCCGGGCAGCAACAGCACCGGCAGCCGGTTGGCATGGGCGACGCCCGCCGCCGTAACCATGTTCAGCGCGCCCGGCCCGACGGATGAGGTGGCCACCATGACCTGCCTGCGGTCGGTGGCCTTCGCGAAGCCGACCGCGGCCAGCGCCATGCCCTGTTCGGTCTGCCCGCGCCACGTCGGCATCTTGTCGCGAGCCTCATGCAGCGCGGCGCCCAGGCCGAGGACGTTGCCGTGCCCGAAGATGGCGAACACCCCGGGGAACAACGCCACCTCGGTGCCGTTGAGCAGTTCGCTGCGCTGGGCGAGCAGCCATTGCACCAGCGCCTGCGCGGTCGTCAACCGGACAGTCTGGGTCATCGTGGCGTCACCCGGCCCTGCGCCGACGTGACCGGGCAACGCGGGTCGGTCGGCATCCCGGCCCAGCTGTCGCGGATCCAGGTATGCGCCGGGTCGTCGCAGAACGAGGTCGAGCGTGCATCGCCTGGTCCGGCCAGCACATTCAGGTAGTACATCGGGTAACCCGGTGCGGCCACACACGGCCCGTGATAGCCGTGCGGGATCAATACGACGTCGCCGTCGCGAACCTCGAGCGACTCGTCCAACTCGGGCAGCCCGGCCGCGGCGTGCTCCGGCCCGGTGTAGGTGCGGTGCAGGCCGAACCCGTCGCGGCTGGGCGTGACCTGGTCGGTTCCGGCGATCCGGTAGTAGTAGATCTCCTCGTTCACGACCTGGCAGGGCTCGGACGCGTCGTGCTTGTGCGGCGGGTAGCTCGACCAGCTGCCCGGCGGGGTGATCACCTCGCAGCACACCAGCTTGTCTGCGTGGTCCCACACGCCCGGGACACCGAAGTTCGTCACTTGCCTGGTCGCCGGACCCGCCCCGCGCACCTCGACCGGCACCTCATCCGCCGGTCCGTAGGCCGCGGGCAGCCGGTTGGCGCAGCGGGCCGAGGGAAGGGCGACCTGCGCACCGGCCACGCTGACCAGGCTCAGCACGCTGTCGCGGCCGACGTAGGCGAAGTCGCTGACAGCGGTGAACACCGACTGGCGCCCGGCCAGCTCGAAGGAAGCCTCCGTCTGCCCCGCAGTCGTGGCCACCTGCACCGACACCGCACCGGCCAGCGGCAGCACGAACATCTCGGCGCTGCCGGTCGGCAGCGTCTGCCCGATCCCCGGGCGCAGGTGGAGCACCCGCAGGCCGCTGAACTGCCACCCAGCCGTGTCGGGGGTGACGAGGGCGGACTGAGCGCCGGCGGGCAGGTGCAGCGTCACAGCGCCAGTCCTTCGGTGGCTGCACGCAGTACCTTCGCGGCTGCGTCGACAGTGCCTGCGACGTCACCACTGTCGGGGTAGAGCACGGTGCGCCCGATGACCAGCCCACGCACGACCGGCTGGCGCAGCGTCATGCCCCACGACGCCACCTGCTCGGCCAGATCGGGGCCGGGCACGCCCCCGAGCACCACGCACGGCAGCGTCGTCGCACCGTAGACGACGTCAGGGTCATCGCACGCCGGCATCTTCAGCCAGGTGTAGGCGCTCGTCCTACCCAGCGCCGAGGCCACCGTGACCGCCCGGGCCAGCGACGCCGCGTCCTGCTGGAGCACCAGGGTGCCGTTGGACTCACGGCGGTACGGCAGCGGCTCGACCATCGCGACGAGCCTGCGTTCGGCCAACTCGGAGACGGCCCGCGCACAGGCGTGCAGAGTCTGCAGCGTGCCTGGATCCTGGTCGTCGATGCGCAGCAGCATCTTGCCGCCGTCGAGCCCGCTGGCCGCGATCCCGGTCGCGTCGTAGCCGGTGAACCGGTCGTCCATCGTGAAGGCGGCGCCGTCGAGCCCGCCGCGGTTCATCGAGCCGATGACGACCTTGTCCTCGAGCGCGCCGAGCAACAGCAACTCCTCGACGACGTCGGGCGATCCCAGGACACCGTCGACGTCGGGGTGCGCCAGGGCCGTGACGAGACGATCCAGCAGGCTGCGGCGATCAGCCATCGCCATGGGGTCGTTGCCCGAGCGCAACGCACCCCGGGCCGGGTGATCGGCCGCCACCAGGAAAAGCGTGCCCTGCTCGCTGAGCAACGCGGGCCGCCGGCGCCGCTGTGCGTAGGCCTGCGCGATCGAACGCGGCTCGAACGTCCTGGTGTGCAGCAACTCCCGCCACTGCTCGTCACTGACCCCGGTCATCAACGCACCTGCCCCCCTGCACTGCGCGAGGCCACCATCGCCTCGAGTTCGTCGATTGTGGGCATGGCATCCGCGCAGGCCAGGCGCGACGCGACGATCGCACCGGCCGCGTTGGCGTACTGCGCGCACCGCACCGGATCCCAGCCGGACAGCAGCCCATGGATCAGTGCCCCGCCGAATGCGTCACCCGCACCGAGCCCGCAGACAACCTCGACGCGTTGGGCAGGCACGGTGGTCATGCCGTCCGCGGTGGCCACCAGGACGCCGTCGGCACCCTTCTTCACCAGCGCGATCTCGACGCCGCGGTCCCGTAGGCGCCGGGCGGCCTCCTCCGGATCGGACGTCCCGACCGCGACGTCCACCTCGGCCCGATTGCCCACGGCGACGGTGACGTTCTCGAGCAACCGCTCGTACTCACGGCGCGCGTCCTGCGGCGAGGCCCAGAACATCGCCCGCCAGTCCAGGTCCAGCACCGTCCACCGGCCCGCGGCTGAATCCGGGCGGCCGCGGTGGGCGAGCATGTCCAGCTGCGTCTGCCGGGCCGGCTCGACCGATACCCCCGTGCCGGTGACCCACAGCAGCGCGACGTCGGCGACCAACTCCCACGGCACGTCGGCCGCGCTCAGCGTCAGGTCCGGCGCGGTGGGCAACCGGTAGAACAACAGCGGTGGGTCCTCCGGCGGGTCGAGGGCGCAGAACACCACCGGGGTCAGCAGGTCGGGCGAGGTCCCGACGTAGCGTGCGTCGACACCGAAGGCGGTCAGCGCCTCCCGGACGTAACGGCCGAAGTCGTCCGGACCGACCTTGGTCAGCACCGCGGTCCGGCGGCCGAGGCGGGCAGCCCCAACCGCGACGTTCGTGGCCGTCCCGCCGAGGGACCTGGCGAACGTGCTGACCTGGGCCAGCGCGACGCCGGACTGCTCGGGGTACAGGTCGACGCCGACCCGCCCGACCGTGAGTGCCTCGATCGCGGCGGCGCTCATCGGTACAACGCAGGCTTGTCGCGCAGTACTGCCTCCTGCGTCCGGCCGGTGGCCAGGGCACGGACACCCGCATCGGCCACCACGGTGGCTGCGTAGCCGTCCCAGACCGACGCTCCGCGGGGCGGCTGCCCCGTGGCGACCGCGTCGATCCAGTCCTGCAACTCGCGGCGGTAGGCCTCGCCGAAGCGTTGCCGCCAGTCCCCGGGGACCGTCCGAGCCGAGGCGCCCGCCGCGCGGCGCACGGTCGGAGACGGGGCATCGAGCAGCACGGTGCCGCTCTCTGCCACGATCTCGCAGCGCACGTCGTAGCCGTAGCCGGCGTTGAGGAACACCTCGACGTCGACGAGCACACCGCCGGCCGAGGCGAAGACCAGCAGCATCGGATCCTGGGTGTCACCGGACTTCGCCGATCGCCGCGGGCAGTGCACGGTGGCCGACACCAGTTCCTCGTCGAGCACCCACCGCGCGATGTCGATCTCGTGAACGGCCGACCCCGAGATCAGCACCGCTGACGGAACCGGAACGCTGGCCGCATTGCGGTGGACGCAGCGCATCAACAGCGCCGGGCCCAGGGCCCCGTCCCGCAGCGTCTGCTTCATCTCGACGTAACCGGGGTCGTAGCGGCGCATAAAGCCGACCGTCACCAGTTGGGCGCCGAGCTCGGACTCGGCGTCCATGATTCGGACCGAGCCCGCGACGTCGGGGGTCAGCGGCTTCTCGCACAGCACGGGCTTGCCGACCGCGAGGCAGGCCAACACGAACTGCTCATGCGTCCGGTCCGCCGACGCGATCAGGACGGCGTCGATCGAGTCGTCCTTGATCAGCACCATCGGGTCGTCGAACACCCGAGCACCGCTGCCCGTCGCCACCGCCTCGGCCCGCGCCGGGTCCACGTCGAACACCGCTGTCACGTCGCTGCCGGACACGGCATCACTGAGCAGCCGGGCGTGCTCGGCGCCCATCACACCGGCGCCGATCACACCCGTACGGACTGGCATTCCCGGGTCCCGAGACTCGACGGCGATGGCCTCAGCCCAGCGTCTTCGTGTCTTCGAGCAGTTCTCGTCCGAGCGCCCCGCCGGAGGTGCCATCCCGCTCCAGCTCGTGCGCGAGCTGCTCGAGTTCGGCGCCACCGGCCATCATTCGGGTCAACTCGGGCAGGCTGATCTCGGACTTGGCGAAGTCACCCAGGCTCTTACCGCGCTTGAGCAGCAGGAAACGGTCACCGACCGGGTAGGCGTGGTGCGGGTTGTGCGTGATGAAGATGACGCCCAATCCCTTGTCACGGGCCTGGACGATGTACTTCAGCACCATCCCGGCCTGCTTGACGCCGAGAGCCGACGTCGGCTCGTCGAGTATCAGCAGCCGCGCCCCGAAGTGCACCGCGCGGGCGATGGCCACCGACTGCCGCTCGCCGCCGGACAGCGTGCCCACCGGCTGGTCGAGATCGCGGATGTCGATTCCCATGTCGGCCAACTCGGTGCGGCTGATCTTCTTCGCCTTCTCGGCGTCGAAGCGCTTGAACGGACCCCAGCCTTTGGTCGGCTCCGACCCCAGGAAGAAGTTCCGCCATACCGCCATCAGCGGCACCATCGCCAGATCCTGGAAGACCGTGGCTATGCCGGCGTCCAAGGCCTCACGGGGCGTGCCGAAGTGCACCGGCTCGCCGTCGATGAGCAGCTCGCCGTCGTCGGGTTGGTACACGCCCGAAAGGATCTTGATGAACGTCGACTTGCCCGCACCGTTGTCACCGAGCACGCAGGTCACGTGGCCGGCGCGCACTGTCGTCGAGATGCCCGACAGCGAGATCACACTGCCGAACATCTTGGTGACGTCACGAATTTCGAGCATGGGCACGTCACCCTCGTCGGGTGGGACCGCCTTGTCCTCGGTCACGTCGATGTCAGTCATCGCGTCATCTCCTGCTCTGCTCGGCATAGCGCCGGACGAACTGATTCGCGAGCACCGCGAGCAGCAGCATGGCCCCGACGAACAACTTGAACCAGTCGGAGTTCCAGCCCGCGTACACGATGCCCTGCTGGGTCATGCCGAAGATCAGGGCACCGACCGAAGCGCCGATCGCCGACCCGTAGCCACCGGTGAGCAGGCAGCCGCCGATCACCGCCGCGACGATGAAGATGAGCTCCTGCCCGATGCCCACCTGGGCCTGGATGGTGCCGAAGCGAACGATCTGGGTGTTGCCCACGAACCAGGCCGCGGCCGAGGTGAGCATGAACAGCGCGATGGTGGTGCGGTTGGTCGGCACGCCGACGTTCTTGCTCGCGTTCGGGTCGCCCCCGGTCGCGAAGATCCAGTTGCCGAAACGGGTCTTGAGCAACGCCCACGATCCCAGTGCGGTGAGCAGGACCCACCACAGGATCGCGATCTGGAACTTCGTGCCGCCGATGCTCACCGCGCTGCCCAGGACGTTGTCCAGGGCGTGATAACCGGGAACCAGGTCGAGGTTGCTCACCTGGACGGTATTGGTGACCTGCTTCGTCACGCCGAGGTTGATCCCCTGCAGGCCAAGGAACATGCCGAGCGTGATGATGAAGCTGGGCAGTCCGGTACGCGTCACCAGGAAACCGTTGACGAATCCGATGGTCAGCATCAGCAGCAACGACACGAACAGTGAGGCGTAGACGTTCAGACCCCAGTAGGTCGTCATGATGCCGGTCGCCAGCCCCGCGGTGCCGATCTGCACACCGGCGGACAGGTCGAAGTGGCCACCGATCATCAACATCGCCACCGGGACGGCCATGATCCCGATCGTGGACGACACGTCGAGCCAGTTCGCCGCGCCGTCCATCGACCGGAACACGTCGGACTGGAACGCGAAGAAGACGAACACGATGACGGCGCCGATCAGCGCGCCGAACTCCGGCTTGACGAGC
The DNA here is from genome assembly GCA_030853345.1 of Actinomycetota bacterium. Lineage (GTDB taxonomy): Bacteria > Actinomycetota > Actinomycetes > Mycobacteriales > Jatrophihabitantaceae > QHCC01. Next base: position 11,299 of record JALYVG010000016.1, read on the forward strand.
AAGCGGCGCAGCACGCCGACATGTGCGACCCGTTCGTCGGCCTGGGCCGTCGCAGCGGTCATCGGGTGCCTCCGGCCGCCAGCTTCAGCACTGCGTCGGCGTTCTCCTTCGTGACCAGTGCCGGGCCGGTGAGCACTGGCTGGCCACCGCCGAGCACGTTGAGGTTGGCCTTGTACTGGGTGAGCATGACCACGGCCAGGTAGCCCTGCAGGTACGGCTGCTGGTCGACGGCGAAGAGCAGCTTGCCGTCCTTGACCCCCTTGGCCACGTCGGCGTTGAGGTCGAACGTGGCCAGCTTGGCCGAGGAGTTCGCGCTCTCGATGGCCTTCTCCGCGACCGTGGCGACCTGCGCACCGAGGGTCACGATGCCGTCGATCGTCTTGTCCTGCTGCAGCTTGGCCTGGATGATCTGCTGCGCGCCCGGGAGGTTGTTGTTGTCCACCTGCAGGTTGGCGATCTTGCCGCCCAGCGTGGCCTTGACGCCTGCACAGCGTTGCTCGAGTGCGCTGTTGCCTGCCTCCTGCACGACGCAGATGACGTTCTTGACACCGTTCTTCTTCAACTCGGTTCCCACGGCCTGCCCGGCGACGCCCTCGTCGGAACCGATGTGGCTGAGTGCTCCGAAGGACTTCGACTCGGCTCCGCCGGCGTTGATCGTGATGACCGGGATTCCCGCGGCCACGGCCCGCTGCACGGCGGCCTTGACGGCCGCGGGGTTCGCCATAGACACGACCAGACCGTCCGGCTTCTGGTTGATCGCCGCATCGATCAGCGATGACTGGGTCGCGGGGTCACCACTGCTCTGGTAGTTGACCTTGTCGCCCATGTCCTTGCCCGCCTGCACTGCGCCGGCCTTGACGATGCTCCAGAACGAATCGCCCGCCCCACCGTGCGTGACGACCGCGATCTTGTCCTTGTACCCGCCGCTGCCTCCGCCCGCCTTGTTGTGCTGCACGTTGACAGAGTTCGCGCTGCTGCAGCCCGACGCCAGAAGTGCAACAGCGAGCCCGGCAGCGAACACAGCGGCGAGCGATGACCGTGGCGCTCGACGGATCATGGTGCTCCCCTTCCTAAGGGACAGGTACCGACGCCTCAGGTGGCAGTCGGGAAGTGGTAACTGGCCTCGGCGGTGTGGTGCCGCTCTGGCCAACGCGAGGTGACGACCTTGGCTCGGGTGTAGAAGGACACCCCTTCGGGGCCGTGGACATGCTTGTCACCGAACAGCGAGTCCTTCCACCCGCCGAACGAGTAGTAGGCCATAGGTACCGGTATCGGCACATTGATCCCGATCATGCCGACTTTCACGCCGCGTTGGAAGCGCCGGGCCGTGTCACCGCTGGCCGTGAAGATGGCGGTGCCGTTGCCGTAGGGGTTGGCGTTGATCAGGGCGATGGCCTGCTCGACGGTGTCTACCCGCAGCACCGAGAGCACCGGGCCGAAGATCTCCTCGCGGTAGACGTCCATCTCGGTCCGCACCTGGTCGATCACCGTCGGACCGACGAAGAAGCCGTCCTCAAAGCCGTCGACCACCAAGCCGCGGCCGTCGACGGCCAGTCGGGCGCCCTGCGCCTGGCCCGTGCCGATCAGCGCGACGATGCGCTCCTGGGCGGCCTTGGTCACGACCGGACCCATCTCGTTCGCGGCGTCGCGGCCGGAACCGACCTTCACCTCCGCCGCCTTGGCAGTGACGGCGTCGACCACCGCATCGCCCGCCGTACCCACCGCAACCGCTGCCGAGATCGCCATGCACCGCTCGCCGGCCGAGCCGAATGCCGCGGCGACCAGGTGTTCGGCGGCGAATTCGATATCGGCGTCGGGCATGACGACGGCGTGATTCTTCGCGCCGCCGAGCGCCTGCACCCGCTTGCCGGTGGTTGATGCGCGCTCGTGGATAAAGCGGGCGATCGGCGTCGATCCGACGAAGGACACGGCTGCCACGTCCGGGGAGTCGAGGAGTGCGTCGACCGCCTCCTTGTCGCCGTGCACCACGTTGAAGACGCCGTCAGGGAGTCCGGCGCGCTGCCACAGCTCGGCGACGAGCATCGACGCCGAGGGGTCGCGTTCGCTCGGCTTGAGCACGAACGTGTTCCCGCAGGCAATGGCGACCGGGTGCATCCACATCGGCACCATCACCGGGAAGTTGAACGGCGTTATGCCCGCGACCGCCCCGAGCGGCTCGCGGAAGGAAAAGACGTCCACGCCAGTGGAGGCCTGATCGGAGTAATCGCCTTTGAGCAATTGCGGGATGCCGCAGGCAAACTCGACAACCTCGAGCCCGCGCTGGACTTCGCCGGCTGCATCGGAGAGCACCTTGCCGTGTTCGTCGGTGATCAACGCGGCCAGCTCGTCGACGTGCGAATTGACCTCCTGACGGAAGGCGAACAGCACCTTGGACCGCTGGCTCAACGACGCCTGTGACCAGTTCTCGAACGCCTGGTTGGCGGCGCGCACGGCCGCGTCGACGTCTGCCTGGCCGGCGAGCAGGACTTCAGCCTGCTGGGCACCGGTAGCCGGATTGAACACCGGGGCGGTTCTGGTCGACGCGGCGGCAGTCGTCTTCCCGTCGATCCAATGCTCGATCGTTCTCATCCAAGCCCCCTCGTTGCGTGTCCAAATCCAACTCTGCAGCGGCTCAGGCTGTCAAGTATTTGTCCTGACAAACAAACAATAGACTTTGTCCGTTAGGTGCGACATACTCCGCTGCCATGGCAGCTCGTCAGGAGCCAGAAGCGTCGATGGCGCAGTCCATCACCCTGGATCGCGGCTCGCCGGTACCGCTGTACTTCCAGCTGGCGCAGCACGTCGAACGCTCTATCGAAGCAGGCGCCTTGCCCCGCGGCGCCCGGCTGCCGAACGAGATCGTGCTGGCCCAGCAACTGGGCGTATCGAGGCCGACGATGCGCAAGGCGATGGAGTACCTGGTCGGCAAGGGTCTGGTGGTGCGCCAGCGGGGCGTCGGCACCAGGGTCGTCTCGCCGAAAGTGCGCCGGGCGCTGGAACTGACCAGCCTGTACGACGATCTGGCCGCCATCGGCCAGCGTCCGGCAACGCAGGTGCTGTCGAACACGATCGAGGACGCTTCAGCTGAGGTGGCCGACCTGCTCGGCGTGGCCAAAGGCGCGCCGGTCATCGCCCTCTCCCGGCTGCGAAGCGCTATGGATCAGCCGATCGCGCGGCTGACCAACTACCTGAGCGCGAGTCGGCTCTCGGTCTCTACCGACGCGTTGGAGTCCCACGGGCTGTATCAGCTGTTGCGCCGCTCCGGGGTGCAGTTGCACTCGGCCACCCAGGTGATCGGGGCGCGGGCGGCCACTGCGGCCGAGGCCCGGATGCTCGGCGAGAGCAAGGGGGCGGCGTTGCTGACCATGCAACGCACGGCCTACGACGACCACGGCACAGTCGTCGAATACGGCAACCACATCTACTCAGCGGCGCGCTACAGCTTCCACATGAGCCTGTTGTCGATCTGAGCCGTCGACCGATGCGAGTTGCCGTTGCCGCTCCGGTTCCTGCTGACGCCGGTCTGGCCGGTGTGCTGAGCGTGCCTAAGGCGGCGGATTAGCAATGAGCACTGGCGGGTAGGCCGATCTCACCAGTCCGGCAGGTGAATCCAGGAGCGTGCAATGAGCGGTGACGAGGGCAACGTCCAGCCGGCCGGCGACGGCGTCAGTGACGAAGAATTCGCCGACCAAGTCGCCGAGCAGACCTCACGCGACCTGAAGTATGCCGATGTGTTCGAGCGCGAGGCCGATGGCACCACGACCGACACCGAAGCAGCCAAGGCGAGCGCGGACGAGCTCGCGGACTGACGTCCACCGAGTGGGACGCCGCTGCGGTCAGCGGCGGCGCTCGCGATAGAACTGGGCGATGGCCAATATGGCGATGATCAGCGCAATGATCGTCAGCCACTTGATCGCGGTGACGATGAGGCCGACGGCTAGGAACACGACTGCTACGGCACCGAGTGCTAGGACCAGCTGCATGCTCTAGGTGTACCAGTACCTGCCCAGTCTCGCCGCCCAGTCAGCTCTTCCGACCCTGAGGCGTCGGGAATTCGAGGCAGCGATCATCACAGGCTACGTCTTCGCCGGCTTGGCATCGTGACCTACGGGCGGCCTGCACGGATGAAACGCCTTGATCAACGGCACAAGGGGCGCCGGGTCACAACGGCGTGACGTAGGCACTGCTGATGCCGCCGTCGACCAGGAATGTCGAGGCGGTGATGAACGAGGCGTCGTCGCTGGCCAGGAACGTCACCGCGGCGGCGATCTCATCGGCTTCAGCGAAGCGGCCCATCGGGATGTGCACCAGGCGCCGGGCCGCGCGCTCCGGGTCCTTGGCGAACAGCTCCTGCAGCATCGGGGTGTTGACCGGGCCGGGGCACAGCGCGTTGACCCGGATTCCCTGACGCGCGAACTGGACCCCGAGTTCGCGGCTCATCGACAGCACGCCGCCCTTGCTGGCCGTATAGGACACTTGCGATGTGGCCGAGCCCATCACCGCCACGAAGGAGGCGGTGTTGATGATCGAGCCACCGCCGGTGGCCAGCATGTGTTCGATCGCGTACTTGCAGCAGAGATACACCGAGGTCAGGTTCACCTGCTGCACCCGCTGCCATGCGTCGAGCCCGGTGGTCAGGATCGAGTCGTCCTCGGGCGGCGAGATCCCCGCGTTGTTGAACGTGACGTCCAGGCCGCCGTACTCGTCGACGGCGCTCTGGAACAGCGCCTGCACGTCGGATCCGGAGGTGACGTCGGCCCTGACGAATAGGCCGCCCACCTCGGTCGCGGCCTTCGCGCCGGCCTCCGGGTCGATGTCTGCGCACACCACCGTCGCCCCCTCGGCGGCGAATCGGCGCACTGTCGCCAGACCGATCCCGCTGCCCGCTCCGGTCACCACGGCGACCTTGCCGGCCAGCCTTCCGGCAGGTGCGCTCATCAGTTCTCCCTCGTCGAGATGAATACGTTCTTGGTCTCGGTGAAGGCCAACGGTGCGTCGGGGCCCAGCTCACGGCCGAGACCGGAGGACTTGAAGCCGCCGAACGGAGTCCAGTACCGCACCGAGGAGTGCGAGTTCACCGAGAGGTTGCCGGCCTCGATGCCGCGGCTGACCCGGATCGCGCGGCCCACGTCGCGCGTCCAGATCGATCCGGACAGCCCGAACGGGCTGTCGTTCGCGATGCTGATCGCATCGGCCTCGTCATCGAAGGCGACCACGGCCACGACCGGGCCGAAGATTTCCTCACGCAGCACCCGGTCGGCCAGATCCGTCGGGGCGAGGACGGTCGGCGGGTACCAGAAGCCGGCGCCGTCCGGCGCGCTTCCCCGGAACGCGACCTGGGTGTCGTCGGGCACATAGGACGCAACCTGGTCGCGCTGCGCAGCGCTGATCAGCGGACCCATCTCGGCGCGCTCCTCGCCGGGGTCTGTGACGACCACGGCCTTCACCGCCGTCTCGAACAGCGCCATGAATCGCTCGAAGACCTCGCGCTGCACGAGGATCCGCGAGCGTGCACAACAGTCCTGGCCGGCGTTGTCGAACACCGCGTACGGGGCGGTGGCCGCCGCCCGCTCGAGGTCGGCGTCGCCGAACACCACGTTGGCGCTCTTGCCGCCTAGTTCGAGAGTCACCGGCTTGATGCGTGCGGCGCAACCGGCCATCACCTGCCGCCCGACCTCGGTGGATCCGGTGAACACGATCTTCGCGACGTCCGGATGGTCCACGAAGCGCTGACCGACGACGCTGCCCTTACCCGGCAGCACCTGGAAGACGTCCTCGGGCAGCCCGGCATCCAGGGCAAGCTGCGCCAGCCGCACGGCGGTCAGCGGCGTCAGCTCGGCCGGCTTGAGCACCACGGTGTTGCCGGCCGCCAGGGCGGGGGCGAATGCCCATGACGCGATCGGCATCGGGAAGTTCCACGGCACGATCGCGCCCACCACGCCCAGCGGTTCGTGAAACGTCACGTCCAGGCCGTCGGCGACAGGGATCTGCTGTCCGATCAGCCGTTCCGGCGCGCCGGAGTAGTAGGCGATGACGTCGCGGACATTGCCGGCCTCCCAGCGCGCGTTGCTGATCGTGTGCCCGGAGTTACTGACCTCGAGCCGGGCCAGATTCTCCAGGTCTGCGTCAACGGTTTCGGCGAAGCGGCGGAGCAGCCGTGCGCGGTCCCCCGGCGCGACCGCACGCCAGGACTCGAACGCCCTACCCGACCGGGCAATTGCCTCGTCGGTGGCGGCCACGTCGAGCTGGTCGACGGTAGCGACGAGTTGTTCTGTCGCCGGGTTCAGCACGTCGAACGTGGCACTCATCGCTGACTCATTCCCAGGTGCTCTTCGCGCAACCGCTCATCGTCACATCCGCTCGAAGTTGCGGACGCGTTCCCAGTCGGTGACGGCCGCGTCGAACGCCGTGAGCTCCACGCGGGCCGTGTTCGCGTAGTGGTCCACGACGGCATCGCCGAACGCGGCCCGTGCGATCGTGCTTTCGCGCCAAAGCTCGGCCGCCTCCCCGAGGGTCGCCGGCACCCGCGGCGCGTCACTGGCATAGGCATTGCCACCGAATGCCGCTTCGGGTTCGAGCCCGTTGTCGACACCGTGCAGGCCGGCAGCGATCATCGCCGCGACGGCAAGGTAGGGGTTGACGTCGCCGCCGGGTACCCGGTTCTCGAACCGCAGGCTCGGCCCGTGCCCGACCACGCGGATGGCGCAGGTGCGGTTGTCCACGCCCCACATCACCGCAGTCGGAGCGAATGATCCCGGCTGATAACGCTTGTAGGAGTTGATGTTCGGGGCGAAGCAGTAGGTCAGCTCGCGCAGCGCCGCCAGCTGCCCGGCGACGAATTGCTCGAACACCTCAGACACGCCGCCGGGCCGGTCGCCTGCGAAGACGGGGGCGCCGTCGGCGGCGCGCAGGGACAGGTGGACGTGGCACGAGTTGCCCTCGTGCTCGTTGTACTTGGCCATGAAGGTCAGCGACGAACCGTCCTGGGCCGCGATCTCCTAGGCACCGTTCTTGTAGATCACGTGGTTGTCACAGGTGGTCAGGGCGTCGGTGTACTTGAACGCGATCTCGTGCTGGCCCGGATTGCACTCGCCCTTGACTGATTCCACCTGCATCCCGGCGCCGCGCATGCCCAGCCGGATCGCCCGCAACAACGGCTCGACGCGACTGGTGCCGAGGATCGAGTAGTCGATGTTGTACTGGTTCGAGGGCGTCAATTCGGCATAGTGCTTCGTCCAGGCCTGCTCGTAGCTGTCGTCGAACAGGATGAACTCCAGTTCGGTGCCGACAAACGCGGTCCAGCCGCGGGCGGCCAGCCGATCCAATTGCGCCTGCAGGATCTGGCGCGGTGACTCCACGACCGGTGATCCGTCCAGCCACAACACGTCGGCCAACATCATCGCCGTGCCGGGCTGCCACGGGACACGACGCAGCGTGGCCAGGTCCGGGGCCATGACGAAATCCCCGTAGCCGCGCTCCCACGACGAGATGCGGTAACCCTCGACGGTGTTCATTTCGACGTCGACGGCGAGCAGGTAGTTGCAGCCCTCGGTGCCGTGTTCGAGGACGTCGACCAGGAAATGCGTCGCGTCGATGCGCTTGCCCTGCAGGCGACCCTGCATGTCGGTGATCGCGACGATGACCGTGTCGATCTCGTCGGCGGCGACCAGAACACGCAGTTCCTCGACGCTCATCGGCGGCCCGGTCATACGACACCTCTCACGTGAAGGTTTGACGAACATACCTTCTCGCGTGATCCGCGGAAAGGGCGCCGGTCAGCTCAACAGGCCGCGCAGCAATGCCGCCGTCCCGTCGACATGCTCCTCCATCTCGGACCGGGCCCGGTCGGCCTGCCCGGCCAGGATGGCGTCGACGATCGCCGCGTGCTGCACGTTGGAGTGCGCGATGTTGGCCGCGATCACCGGGATCGCGCGCAGCAGCTCGTCCAGGCGCATCTGCACGTCGGCGACCACGGCGGTCACCGAGGCGCTACCGCCCAGGGCGGCGATGGCCAGGTGCAGCCGCGAGTCGGCGAGCCGGCGGCTGCCCGGCTTGCCGTCCGTCGCCGCGGCCAGGTAGTAGTGCAGGCTGGCCCGGTCGGCGGCGCTCAATGTGCGAGTGGCCGCCAGCCCCGCCGCGCCGGGCTCGACTACCCGGCGCAGGGCCAGGGCGTCCTCGAGGGAGTGGCCGAGCGAACGGCTGATCTGGTCTGCCGGGCGGGGCCGCTCCACCTTGGGTGAGACGACGAACGTGCCCCCGCCCCGCCCGCGCCGCGATTCCACGAGCCCGACGTCGCGCAGCGTCTTGATCGCCTCTCGCAGGGTCACCCGGCTGACCCCGAACCGCTCGGCGAGCTCACGTTCCGGCGGTAGCTGCTCGCCGTCGATCAGCACGCCGAGGCGGATGCTCTGCGCGAGCCGCTCCACCGTCACCTCGAACGCGTTGCGGGCCGGGACCGGCGAGAACAGGGTGCGCGCCCACAGCGCTTCGACGTTGCCCGCCGTCACCGGGCACCCACGCCCATGAGCTCCGCCCGGTACCGCGTGCACGCTGCGACGAAGCCGGTGAACAACGCGGCCCCATCATGGACCTCGGGGTGCCACTGGACGCCGACGACCCAGGCCGAACCGGTGTGTTCCACCGCCTCGACCGTGTCGTCACCGGCCCACCCAGTGGCCACCAGCCCGGCGCCGAGCCGGCCGACGGCCTGGTGGTGGTAGGTGGCGACGAGGGCACACTCACCGAGCAGGGAACCCACCAGGCTCTCGCGGACGAGCCGGACGTCGTGACGGCCGTGCTGTCCCACCACCGGCAGGTGCCCATCGTGCCCGGCGACGTCGGGAAGGTGCTGCACCAGGTCACCGCCGAGTGCCACATTGAGCACCTGCATGCCGCGGCAGATCGCGAGCAGTGGCACCCCACGGTCCAAGGCCGCACGGGCCAGGGCGAGTTCCCAGGCGTCACGATCCGGTCGGGGCGGCCCGGTGTGCGGGTCGCGCGCCGCGCTGTATCGCTGTGGGTCCAAGTCTGCGCCGCCGGCCAGGGCGAGGCCGTGCAGCCCGCCCAGCACGGCGGCGGCAGAGGCGTCCAGATCGTCGGTCGCGGCCGGTGGCAACAGCATCGCGACGCCGCCGGCTGCGACGACGGCACCGGCGTATGTGCTCGGCAGCAGGTCGGCGGGTTCGTTCCAGACCCCCCACGCCGCCGGCTCGCGATAGGTCGTCAGACCGACGCGTGGCGGGTGGTGCATCGTGTCCACGGTGCGAATGGTACGTCCGCCGGGCCATCAAGGGCAGGGCCCGTCCGGGCGCTCACCGCCCGTGGACGCGGTCCCCGGGCGGGTCGAACAGCGGCTCGCGGGCCACGACGCCGTCCACCCATTCGTCGAACAGCTCCACCGCGAGCCGGGTGCCCGGCGCCGCGTGCTCCACCGGCAGGTAACAGAACGCGATCGATGCACCCGTGGTGTAGCCCTGGCCCCCCGATGTCACCCGGCCGACGACCCGGGCTCCCACCCGGACCGGCTCGCTGCCCAGCACCACCGCCTGCGGGTCGGCCAGGACGAGCGCCCGCAGCCGTCGCGCGGGGCCGTGCTGTTTCACCTCGCGCAGCGCGTCGCGTCCTTCGAAGCCACCGGGCTTGTCCAACTTCACGCAGAACCCGAGGCCGGCCTCGTACGGGTTGGTCTCGGGTGTGATGTCACTGCCCCAGACCCGGTATCCCTTCTCCAGGCGCATGCTCTCGATCGCGCGGTAACCGCCCGCGACCAGCCCGGCGCCCTGGCCTGCCGCCCAGACAGCCGCCCACAGCGCGGCGCCGTATTCGCTCGAGGTATAGAGCTCCCAGCCCAGTTCGCCCACGAACGTCACCCGCAGGGCGCGCACCGGCACGTCCGCAACGCTCAGTTCCTGCGCAGTCATGAACGGGAAGGACGCGTTTCCCAGGTCTGCCGGCGTGAGGCCGGCCAGGATGTCCCGCGCCCGGGGCCCCCACAGCGCGAAGCAGGCGAATTGACCGGTCACATCGGCAATGCGCACCTGGGCGGCACGACGCCGCGCCTGCCTGCGCAGCCAGGCCATGTCGTGCGATCCGAACGCCGTACCCGTGACGATCAGGAACACGTCGGCCGCGGTGCGGGTGACGGTGAAGTCAGCCTCGATGCCGCCGCGCTGGTTGAGCGCCTGGGTGTAGGTGATCGCACCGACGTCGCGGGCGACGGCGTTGTCGCAGACCCAGTCGAGCAGGCTCGCCGCGTCCGGACCGCTCACCTCGATCTTGGCGAAGGACGATTCGTCGAACAGGCCGGCGGTTGCTCGCGTGCCGAGGTGCTCGGCGGCGATGGCCGGTGACCAGTAGCGCCCGGCCCAGCTTCGCGGTCGCAGCGACTCGTCCCCGCGGCCGGCGTTGGTGTCGTACCAGTCGACCCGTTCCCACCCTGCCTTCTCGCCGAACTGCGCACCGTGGCCGGCGTGCCAGCCGTACACCGACGACACCCGCAGCGGACGCCCGGCAGCACGCTGCACCCCTGGAAAGGGAATGTCGTAGTAGCGCTGATACGTCTCGACGGCGCGTTCCAGCGTGTAGCTCGGCGAGCGGTATTGACGTCCGAAGCGGTTGACGTCCATATGCCACAAGTCGAAACTCGGCTCGCCCGCGACGATCCACTCGGCCATGACCCGGCCGATACCGCCCGCACCCGCGATGCCGTGCGCGCAGAAGCCAGCGGCGACGAACAGCCCGGCCACCTCCGTCTCCCCCAGGCAGAACTCGTTGTCGGGCGTGAACGCCTCCGGGCCGTTGATCACCTTGCGCAGACCCACGGTCCCCATCGCCGGGATGCGACGGGCGGCGTTGTGCGCGATCTCCTCCATCCGCGCCCAGTCTTCGGCCAGCAGCCGGCCGTTGAAGTCGGCGGGGATGGCGTCATAGGTCTGCGGCGTCGCGGTCCATGGCGCCGGGTTGCGCTCGTAACCACCCATCACCAGCCCGTCGATCTCCGGCCGGAAGTAGACGAGCAGGTCGGGGTCGCGCAGCGTCGGCATCGGTTTGTCGCCGCGGGCCAGGAATGGCTCGGTGATCACGTACTGGTGTGACATCGGCACAACCGGAATCCGGACGCCCGCCAGCCGGCCGATCTCGGCGGCGAACATGCCCCCGCAGTTGACCACGACCTCGCAGTCGATGTCGCCGCGGTCGGTTCGCACCGAGTGCACGCGACCATCGCGCACGCCGATGCCCAGGACGCGAGTGCGCTCGAGAATTTGCACGCCAGCGGCACGGGCCAGCGCGGCCAGTGCGTAACAGAGCTGCGCCGGGTCGAGGTAGCCGTCCGAGGCCAGATAGGCCGCGCCCAGCACCCCGTCGGTATCGATGAGCGGGAACAGATCCTTGGCTTCGGCTACCGAGATCTCGTGCAGCGGCAGGTCGTATGTGCGTGCCCAGCTGATCTGGCGGCGGATCTCCTGCAGTCGCTCAGGAGTGGACGCGAGCTTGATGCCGCCGCTCTCGGTCCAGCCGAGCTGGTATTCGCTGCGCTGCAGCCTTCGGTAGAGCTCGACGGAATACATGTTCATCCGAGTCAGAGTGGGGTCGGCGCGCAATTGACCGACCAGTCCCGCGGAATGAAACGTCGACCCGCTTGTCAACTCGGCGCGCTCCACGACCACGACGTCGGACTCGCCCAGCTCGCTCAGGTGGTAGGCGACGCTGGCCCCGCCGATTCCCCCGCCGATCACCACGATCCGCGCGGAGGACGGAACTTCCCGGTCGGTGGCCACGCCTGCTCATCCTGCTGGGGCATCGGACGCTCGACAAGCAGCCGCACCGGACAAAAGGTCTGGGGGCTAGACCGTTACCGCTCGGCGGGCCTACCATCCCGTCACGGTAAGGAGGACGCGTTGACCGCTCAGCGGACGGGAACTGCTGCCACCGTCAGCCGCTCCGATCGGCCCGATCGTGCGCTCGAAGACCGGTCTGATCGGTCTGATCGGTCTGATCGGTCTGACCGGGAGATCGTCGACGCTGCGCTCGACCGGCTGCCCGAGTTTCGCGGCCTGTCCAGGCACGTCGTACGCGTCCCCGGTGGGCTGACCAACCGCAGCTACAAGGTAACGCCGTCGTCCGGGCCTACGGTCGTCGTCCGGCTCGCGTCAGGCAAGAGCAGCCTGCTGGCGATCGACCGCGCGGCGGAGTGCCACAACGCGAACGCAGCAGCGCGCGCGGGCGTGGCGCCGCGGGTGATCGCCTGCGAACCCACCGAGGGTGTGTCGGTCGTTGAATGGATCAACGGTCAGACCTTGGGGCCGGTCGACCTCGATGACAGCACGCAGTTGTCCCGCATCGCCGCGACGTGCGCGCGCCTGCACCGAGGGCCGCGTTTCGCCAACGACTTCGACATGTTCGCGATCCAGCGCGGGTACCTGGCCGTGGTCACCGAACAGCAGTTCCGCCTGCCGGAGCGCTACCTGACCTTCCAGCCACAGGTCGAGGTGATCCGGACCGCGCTGCGGGTGCAGGCCGAACGCACGGTGCCCTGCCACAACGACCTCCTGGCGGCCAACATCATGGACGACGGCCGGCAGGTGTGGTTCATCGACTACGAATACTCCGGCAACAATGACCCCTGCTTCGAGCTGGGCAATATCTGGAGCGAGTCGAACCTGGGCCCGGACCGGCTCGACGAACTCGTCAACGCCTACTTCGGACACCCGTCTCGGGCCAAGCTGGCCCGTGCCCGCCTGCTCGCCCTGATGTCGAAATACGGCTGGACGCTGTGGGCCTCCATCCAGAACGCGGTCAGCGAGGTCGAGTTCGACTTCTGGTCGTGGGGCATGGAGAAGTACGAACGGGCCGTCGCCGAGTTCGACGGCCCGGATTTTTCCCGTTTGATCGACGACGTTCAGCAGCCGGACTAACCGCGAGGGAGCAACACAGTGCCTGAAGCCGTGATTCTCGACGAAGACGAGCAGCGACTCGCCGAAATGGGTTACAAGCAGGAGCTGAACCGCTCCTGGTCCGGCTTTTCGAACTTCGCGATCTCGTTCTCGATCATCTCGATCCTGGCCGGTTGCTTCACCACGTTCTTCGCCGGTTGGAACAACGGCGGCCCGATGGCAATCGCGTGGGGCTGGCCGATCGTCTCGATCTTCATCCTCATCATCGGCCTGTGCATGTCCGAGTTGGTCTCGGCCTTCCCGACCTCGGGCGGCATCTACTGGTGGGCCTCGAAGCTGTCCGGCGCCAAGGCGGGCTACTACACCGGGTGGCTGAACCTGATCGGCCTGCTCGCCATCGACGCGTCAGTCGCCTACGGTTGTGCCACCTTCATCGACCTCACTCTGGACACGTACAGCAAGTCCTGGGCGGCTCATTACAGCCTGACGCGGGTCTTCATCATCTTCGTGATCGTCTTGGTCCTGGTGGCACTGGTCAACATTTTCTCGAGCCATCTGCTGGCCGTGATCAACAACGTCTCGGTGTGGTGGCATGTGGCGGGTGCCAGCATCGTGGTGGCCATCCTGTTGATCGCGCCGAGTCACCATGCGAGTGTCTCGTCGGTGTTCACCCACACGGTCAACAACACCGGTTTCTTCGGCGGCCACAGCGGCGGCATCGCGTTCTTACTCGGCGTGCTCCCGCTCTCGGTGATCCTGACCCAGTACACGATCACCGGGTACGACGCGTCGGCCCACTTGTCGGAGGAAACGCACTCAGCCGCCAACTCGGCGGCCAAGGGCATCTGGCGCTCGATCTTCTACTCCGCGATTGGTGGCTGGATCCTGCTCCTGGCGTTCCTGTTCGCCGTGCAGGACGAGAAGGGCGTGACAGCCGGTGGTGGCGGGGTCGCGACCATCTTCACCCAGGCCCTCACGGTGAACTGGGCGAGCCTGGTCCTGGCCATCGCCAGCCTCGGCCAGTTCTTCTGCACCGTGGCCTGCATGACGAGCACCACTCGCATGCTGTTCGCCTTCAGCCGCGACGGCGCGGTACCCGGGTCGCGCTACTGGGCGAAACTGAACAAGAACCGGGTCCCCGTGTACGGCGTGGTGGTCTCGGCGATCATCGCGGTGCTGATCACCGCCCCGGCCCTGGTCAAGGTCGACATCAACGGGACACCGGTTCCCGTCGCATTCAACGCGGTGGTCACGATAGGGGTGTTCGGCCTCTACGTCGCATTCGCCATCCCCATCTACCTGCGGTGGAAAGCCGGTGACAGCTTCAAGCCCGGTCAATGGACACTAGGCAAGAAGTACCGGTGGATGTGCGTCGTAGCCGTGGCCGAGATCGCAGTGACATCGTTCATCGCCCTGATGCCGACCTCCTCGGCCGGGGCGCCGTGGTACCCGGGATTCGGCTGGTCGAGCATGAAGTACGTCAACTACACCCCGATCGTCGTCGGCGGTGTCCTTCTCGCGCTGTGGATCGCGTGGCACCTGTCGGTCAAGAATTGGTTCACCGGTCCCAAGATGACGATCGGCGAACCGGTTGCTGCCGACCACGAGATCGCTCCGGAGTTCGGCGGACGGACGTAGCGCAGCTCAGTCGGTGGCCCGCGGCGTGCGGTCGGCTCCCAGTGTGCTGCCGGCCGCGCTGAGCGCGGCCCACGGCGAGCGGGACCGGCGCGCGCCAGGGCGGGTGCCGTTGCGCGAGCGAAGCACCCACTCGGCTTCCGCGCGCGGGACCCGGACCACCGTGACGCCGTCGGCGACGAAGTCCAGTTCGTCGTCGGATTCGATCAGCAGGCGGCAGGTGACGATGAGCGGCAGGCGGCCCCGGCGGCGCACCTCGTACACGTCGTAGCGGGTCTTGGCCATCGACCGATCATGCCCTTTCGGGAAGAACCTGGCCAACGCGCGCCGCCTCTGTAGGCGCTTCACAGTGGGCTACCTAGCACCGCTGGCTAAGGGACTGAACGACGGAGCAATCCCGCGGGGGTAGTCCGCGTACGGGATGCGTTGAGCTCATGATGGCCGACGCCTCTCGCGCCACTGCATTGGCGGGGTAGCTGCTGGGCCGCCGGATCACCGCCGGACCCGATCACCGCCAGATCACCGCCGGATCACCGTCCTGCCGTGATCACCGTCCTGCCGTGATCACCGTCGGATCACCGCCCTGCCGTGATCACCGCCGGATCACCGTGCTGCCGTGATCAACTCGCGTTCAGTGCGCGCTATCACGGCCAATCGCTCACCAGACGCGAGTTGATCACCGCGGACCTGACGGTGGAGAGCACGACGGGCGCCACCCGGCTGCATACTGCGAGGCGATCCCACCCCCTGAAGTAGCGCGCGATCACACCGTGCTGCCATGATCAACTCGCGTTCAGTGCGCGCTATCACGGCCAATCGCAC
>JALYVG010000023.1 GCA_030853345.1 Actinomycetota bacterium
CCACCACTGGAACAGCTCGTCGCTCGGCACGCTCCAGCCGAGGTCGTCGCCGGGCGCGGCGATGTAGCCGTCCAGGCTCAGGTTCATGCCAAAGGTCAGTTTCCGCATGGCGTCAGCCTCCCGTGAGTCGGTATTCGGCGTACAGGCCAACGCGGCGCGGAAGATTCATCGGTCAGACCACACCGAGGGCCGGTTGACCACCGCGCCAAGCGGATGCTGCGTACGGAAGGCAACGATGGCCGGGCGGCTGGTCAGAGGAACCTCCATCGGCACAGCCGTCGGGGGCGCGCAGGTTGCCAGTCGGCGGCGTACTTCGCCGCCAGCGTTTCGGCGGCGTCGACCGCCGCTGTTTGCCACGGCCCCGTGGCCGGCTCGTCGCCGGCACGCAGCTTCGCGAGTCGCCGGTAGGTGCATTCCTTCGTGCCGGCCAGCCGTGCGAACCTCGCGACCGGCAGCTTGGCTGCTTCTCTCGGGGCCTCGAGGTCCCCGTCTGCGCACACCATTGGCATAAATAGAACTGGTGTTCTAGACTGATGGGATGGGCTGGCAGAACCCTCCGATCCCGTGGCGTGAGCTGGAGCGACGGCTGTCCGGACGTCCTGCGCCGGCACACCGACCGGCCGGTGACGGCGGCGATTCGCCGGCTTGGTCACGCAAGCGGGCCGCCTATGAGCCCGCCTTGGTGGCCCGCCCAGCCAGTCCGGTCGGCTTTGCCGAACTGCACGCCCACTCCTCGTTCAGCTTCCTCGACGGTGCCAGTTCGCCCGAGGAATTGGTCGAGGAGGCGGCCAGGCTCGGGCTGTCGGCGCTCACCCTCACCGACCACGACGGGATGTATGGCATCGTGCGTTTCGCCGAGGCAGCCGAGGCGCTGGGGCTGCCCACCGCGTTCGGCGCCGAACTCTCGCTCGACGTGGAGATGCCGGCCACCAAGGCCGAGCGGATGATCGCGGCCCGGGTGGGCACCCCTGACCCGCCGGGCACGCACCTGCTCGCCCTGGCCCGCGACCCCACCGGCTACGCCAGCCTGTGCCGCGTCATCAGCAAGGCCCAGCTGCGCGGCGGGGCCAAGGGACGTCCGGTATATGACCCGGAGGAATTGGCCGAGCTCCCCAATGGGCATTGGCTGGTGCTCACCGGCTGCCGCAAGGGCTCCGTGCGCCAGGCGTTGGAGGACGGCCGTGGCACGTTCGCCCTCGACCCGGCCCGGCGGGCGCTGGCTGAGCTGGTGGAGCGATTCGGGCGCGACAACGTCGCCGTCGAGCTGACCTACGAACTCGACCCGCTCGCCGACGAGCGATACGACGCGCTGACGCTGCTGGCCGACGAGGCGGGTTTGCCGATCGTGGCCAGCACCGCGGCGCACTACCACGCACCGGTGCGCCGCGCGCTGGCCACCGCGTTGGCGGCGGTGCGCGCCCGCAGCAGCCTGGACGAGATCGACGGTTGGCTGCCCGCTGGATCATCAGCGTCCGGTTCGCACCTGCGCTCCGGCGACGAGATGGCCGAGCGGTTCGCCCGCTGGCCCGGGGCGGTCGAGAACGCCGAGCGGCTGGGCAAGGAGCTGGCCTTCCCGCTCACCCTGATCGCACCGGACCTGCCGCCGTTCCCGGTGCCGCCCGGGCACACCGAGATGTCTTATCTGCGCGAGTTGACCTACGCGGGCGCCGCCGAGCGCTTCCGCGGCAAGGCGCACGAGGATGCCGCCTACCGCCAGATCGAGCACGAGCTGGAGATCATCGAGAAGCTGCACTTCCCCGGCTACTTCCTCGTCGTCTGGGACATCGCCCGGTTCTGCCGGTCGAAGAACATCCTCTGCCAGGGCCGGGGATCGGCCGCCAACTCCGCGGTCTGTTACGCACTGAAAATCACCGCCGTCGATGCCGTCGACTACCAGTTGATGTTCGAGCGTTTCCTGGCGCCCGAGCGCGGCGAGCCACCTGACATCGACATCGACATCGAGTCCGACCGGCGCGAGGAGGCCATCCAGTACGTCTACGAACGGCACGGGCGTGAGCATGCGGCGCAGGTGGCCAACGTCATCACCTACCGGCCCAAGTCGGCGGTGCGCGACATCGCCCGCGCGCTGGGTTACTCCCAGGGTCAGCAGGACGCGTGGAGCAAGGAGATCGAGCGCGGCTACTACTGGTCGACCGATCGCGAAATGGACGGCCGCACTACCGAGGACGATCTGAGCGAGGTGCCGCCGCTGGTCGTCTCCCTCGCCGCCGAACTGCAGGACACACCGCGGCACCTGGGTATCCACTCCGGCGGGATGGTGATGTGCGACCGTCCGGTGATCGAAGTCTGCCCCGTCGAGTGGGGCCGGATGCCAGGGCGCACCGTGCTGCAGTGGGACAAGGACGACTGCGCCGCGATCGGGC
Source organism: Actinomycetota bacterium (assembly GCA_030853345.1). Classification (GTDB taxonomy): domain Bacteria; phylum Actinomycetota; class Actinomycetes; order Mycobacteriales; family Jatrophihabitantaceae; genus QHCC01. Next base: position 2,385 of record JALYVG010000023.1, read on the forward strand.
TGGTGAAGTTCGACCTGCTCGGCCTGGGCATGCTCTCGGCGCTGCAGTACAGCTTCGAGCTGATCGAGTCCTGGCACGGCATCCGCTACGACCTGGACTCCATCCCCAAGGAGCAGGTCTGCGTCTACGACATGCTCTGCGCCGCCGACTCGATCGGGGTGTTCCAGGTCGAGTCCCGCGCGCAGATGGCGACGCTGCCGCGGCTGCGGCCACGAAACTTCTACGACCTGGCGATCGAGATCGCGTTGATCCGACCCGGCCCGATCCAGGGCGATTCGGTGCACCCCTACATCCGGCGCCGGCACGGTGAGGAGCCGATCACCTACCCGCACCCGCGCCTGGAAGAGCCGTTGAAGCGGACACTGGGTATTCCGCTTTTCCAGGAACAGCTTATGCAGCTGGCCGTGGCCGTGGCCGACTTCAGCCCGTCCGAGGCCGATCAGCTGCGCCGGGCGATGGGCTCCAAGCGGTCCCGAGACAAGATCGATCAGATGCGGATCCGGCTCTACGACGGGATGGCAGGCAACGGCATCACCGGCGCGGTGGCCGATAACATCTACGAGAAGATTCAGGCCTTCGCCGCGTTCGGTTTCGCCGAGAGCCATTCGATCAGCTTTGCGCTGCTGGTTTACGCCTCGTCCTGGCTCAAGCGGCACTACCCAGCGGCGTTCTGCGCGGCGCTGCTGAACGCGCAGCCGATGGGCTTCTACTCGCCGCAGTCACTGGTGCACGACGCGAAGCGGCACGGCATCGAGGTCCGGCCGCCGTCGCTGGCCATCTCTTGCGCGACCGCGTCTCTCGAAGCCGATCACGGAGCATCGCAGTGCCCGTGCCTGGACGCCCCCCAACCGGCCGTGCGGCTCGGGCTGGGCAGCGTGCGCACCATCGGCACCGAACTGGCCGAGCGGATTGTCGCCGAGCGCGAGGTGGCTGCCTTCACGTCCATGGCGGATCTGTCCCGGCGGGTTGGGCTCTCTGCCGACCAGGTCGAGGCGCTGGCTACCTCCGGAGCCTTCGATTGCTTTTCCACTGCCCGTCGTACCGCGCTCTGGACGGCCGGTGCGGCGGCGACGGCCCGGCCTGGTCAGCTCGACGTGGTGACCTTCGACGAGGCGACCGTCCCCGCTTTGCCCGCGATGACCGAGCCGGAACAGCTGATTGCCGACATGTGGGCCACCGGCATCACCACCGATTGCTATCCCACCGCGCTGATCCGCGACCGTCTCGACGCACTGGGCATCACCACCGCGGCGGGCCTGCGCGCGCTCGAGGACCGCACCCGGGTCACCGTCGGTGGGGTGGTCACTCACCGGCAACGGCCGGCCACTGCGCGTGGCGTGACGTTTCTCAACCTCGAGGACGAGACGGGCATGGTCAATGTGATCGTCGACGAGGTGGTGTGGGGCCTGAACCGCCGGGTGGCCCGTGAAGCGGGCGGCCTGCTCATCCGCGGCATGCTCGAACGCACCGGCGACGTCATCAACATCCTGGCCGAGCGCATCGAGAAACTGAACCTGGGCCTGCGCACCACCAGCCGAGACTTCAGATGAGCGACCTGCGCTGGCGACTGGCTGATGAAGAACGGGACGGGCAGCCGGCGCTGTTCAGCGTGGACGGGCTCAGCGGTCCGCAGCGGGGCACCGGGAAGCTGTCGGGCCTGGAGTTCATGCACGTGACAGCCAAGCGCATCCTGAACGAGGTACCGCCGCAGTCGCGCATGCCGTTGCGCTGGACGATCAACGTCTATCGCGGATGCAGTCATTCCTGCACCTACTGCTTTGCCCGGCCCACGCACGAATACCTCGGCCTGAACATCGGCGAGGACTTCGACCGCAAGATCGTCGTCAAGATCAACGCGGTGGAGAAACTGCGCGCGGAGCTGGCCGGTCGCACGTGGAAGGGCGAGGCGGTCGCGATGGGCACCAACACCGACCCCTACCAACGCTGCGAGGGAAAGTACCGGCTCACCCGCGGCGTGCTCGAGGCCTTGACCGAGCACAGCAATCCGTTCTCGATCCTGACCAAGTCCCCGCTGGTGTTGCGCGACCTCGACATCCTCACCACGGCTGCGCAACGAGCCGATGTCACCGTCAATTTCTCGGTCGGCACCGTGAACGAGCAGGTGTGGCGCGCGACGGAACCCGGCACGCCGCACCCGCGGCGCCGCATCGAGGCCATCCGCCAGCTGGCGGCGGTTGGCATCCGCACCGGCGCACTCATCGCCCCGGTACTACCTGGCCTCAGCGACGGCGCCGAGCAGTTGCAGGAGGTCGCCCACGCCGTCCGCGAGGCTGGCGGGCGGATCCTCGGCGTGCTGCCATTGCACCTGCGGCCCGGAGTGCGTGAACACTTTCTGGCCTGGCTGGCAGACTTCGACCCCGACCTGCACGCCGACTACCTGCGCCGCTATGCCCGGGGTGCCTACGCGCCGAAGCAGTACGCAGACCGACTGCGCGCGCTCGTCTGCCCGGATCGAACTTAACATGAATTGTACTTAGTGTGAGATCCGCGTATGGTTTCCCTTGCACGCTCCAGCGACGGCGTGCACGGGGTGCCGAGAGGGTCGAGCCGACGTGTGCAGCCGAACGAGCGGTGTGTCGCACGCACTGTGCGCCCCGAGAACCAATGACCGCAGCGCCCCATGAGCGAGCTATCGCTGTTTGTCGCATCCATGGCGCTGCTCGGCCTGGTCATCGGCTCGTTCCTCAACGTCGTGATCTATCGAGTGCCGCGCGCAGAATCAGTGGTGTCGCCGGGGTCGCACTGCCCGCACTGCCTGACCCAGATCAAGCACCGGCACTCGGTCCCGGTCCTGAGTTGGCTGGCGCTACGCGGCAAGTGCGCCTACTGCCGAACCGCGATCAGCCCCAGATACCCGATTGTCGAGGGCGCCACCGCGCTGCTCTTCGCCGCGATCACCATCCGCTTCGGGATCTCCGCCGAACTCCCCGCCTACCTCTACCTCGCCGCCATCGGAGTGGCTCTGGTCGTGATCGATGTCGACGTCCGCCGACTGCCCGACTCGATCGTGCTCCCCTCCTACATCGTCGGTGCGCTCCTGCTGCTACCCGCGGGTCTCATTCACCAGGATTGGCGCCCGGCCGAACGCGCAGGCATCGCCATGGGCGTCCTGTGGTTGCTGTACTTCACGTCCGCGGTCGCCTTCCCGACCGGTGTGCGATGGGATGACGCCAAGGTGGCCGGCCTGCTCGGCTTGTTCCTGGGATGGCTGTCCTGGCCGACCGTACTGATCGGGGCGTTGGCCGGCTTGCTGGTCATCGGTGCCGGCGGCGCCCGGCTCGGCTCGACGCACCGCACCTGCGCCGTCGTGGTCCCGTCGGCCGCGTGCCTGATCGTGGGCGCGGTACTCACCCTGCTGCTCACCGTGCCGATCGGTAGTTGGTACGGCTCGATCGTCCAGGTGGCGTGATGAGCGACCGGTTGTGGCGGTGGTACGCAGCCGTCGGAGCGGTGGCGCTCGCCGGGTACTCGTTCCTACCCACGATGATCTCGATGGACGTGGTCTACAGCGCTATCGGCGCTTCCGCAGTTGCCGCGATCTGCATCGGGGTCAGCAGACACCGGCCGCTTCGTCGAGCGCCCTGGTACCTGATGGCGGCGGGGCAGCTCCTGTGGGTTGTCGGCGACGCAATCTCGAGCTGGAATCAAGACGTCGTCGACAACGTGGCCTTCCCCTCACTTGCCGACGCGTTCTACATCGCGGCATATCCGGTGCTGGCGGCCGGCCTGGTCATGATGATCCGCGGCCGGCGTCCCGGCCGGGACGTGGGCGGGTTGTTGGACAGCGCGATCCTCACCTCCGCGCTGGCGCTGCTCTCGTGGGTGTTGCTGGCTGGCCCGGCCGTGGCCGCGTCGGCCCAGTCGCCCGCCGCCGCAGTGGTCGGGCTCGCGTACCCGATAGGCGACATCGCGCTGGCCGGGCTACTGATCATCTTGTTGACCACACCGGGCGGACGGACGCCGGCGTTCCGATTCCTCCTGGTCGCGATCGCGCTGCTCGTTATCGGAGACACGGCGTCGGGCGTCGTCAGCTTGCTCGATTACACCGCCAGCAACGCCTTTGCCCTGTTCTGGCTCGGCGCGTACGTGGCGTGGGCAGCCGCTGCCCTGCACCCGTCGATGCGCACGCTGTCGGAGCCCACGGCCGATGTCGTGAGACCACCGGGCCGTGGCCGCCTGGCCGTGCTGACCGTCGCGACGCTCGTCGCCCCGGGCACTCTGGCGCTCGAGTTGGCCACCCACACCCCGATAGACGGTTGGCCGATCGTCGTTGGCTCGATGGCGTCGTTCCTGCTCGTCGTCGCTCGAATGAAGGTCGGGATCAACCAGCTCGTGTCGACCGTCAAGCAGCGTGAGCAACTCCAGGTCGACCTCTCCTACCAGGCAGCGCACGATTCGCTGACGAACCTGCCGAACCGGGCCCAGGCATTGCGGCTGATCGACGCGGCGCTCAGCCGTGCGCAACGTAACGGTGCGATCACCGGGCTGCTCTTCGTCGATCTCGACAACTTCAAGGAGGTCAACGACGCCTTCGGGCACCCGGCTGGAGACGAGGTGTTGACCGGATCCGCCGAACGCATGCTGGCCGAGGTTCGGGCAGGCGACGTGGTGGCCCGTCTCGGCGGTGACGAGTTCGTCGTGCTGCTCGAGACGGTGGATTCCCAGGCCTCGGTGGTGGAGATAGCCGAGCGCCTCGTCGAGGCCGTATCGGTGCCGATCCGTCTGCGCAACGGGCACCACGTCACCGTCGGTGCGAGCATCGGCGTAGCCATCAGCATGGACGCCGGGACCGACGCCAGCCACCTGCTCGGCGAAGCGGATGCGGCTGTATACGGTGCGAAGCGGGCTGGGCGGGGCCAGGTCGGGATCTACGACGAGTGGCTGCGGCGCGAGCTGTCCGACCGCGCGGAACTCGAGGCAGCGATCACCGCTGGCCTCGAAGCGGGCGAGTTCGTCGTGTACTACCAGCCGATCGCCCACGTGCCCACCGGTCAGGTGGAGGGCTACGAGGCCCTTGTCCGGTGGGACCGTCCCGGCGTGGGACTGGTCGCGCCAGGAGAGTTCATCCCGGCCGCGGAGGCCTCGACCCTGATCTGCGACGTGGACTCGTGGGTCCTCCACGCGGCCCTGGCCCAGCTCGCGGCGTGGCCCGGCAGTGAGCGCACCATGGCGGTCAACATCTCGGCACGGCACATGGCCAGTACCCGGATCATGGCCGATGTCCGCTCGGCGTTGGCCACGTCAGGCGTCGCCGCCCACCGGCTGGTCCTCGAGATCACCGAGACGCTCCTGGTCGACGACGTGGCGACCATCGGTCACTTGCATCAACTGCGCGGTATCGGCGTCGGCATCAGCATCGACGATTTCGGAACCGGCTACAACTCGATGGCGCAGGTACGGCACCTGCCCGTCGACATCATCAAGATCGACAAGAGCTTCTTGGCCGCCGCCCTGCCCGGCTCGGGCCAGCTGTTCCGGCTGATGGTGGAGACCGTGCACGCGTGCGGTCTGACCGTGATCGCCGAAGGCGTCGAAACGGAGGAGCAGCTCGCGAAGGTCCGATCGGCTGGTTGCGAATCGGCCCAGGGCTTCCTGCTGGGCCGCCCCATGCCCGCCTCTGCGCTGGCCGACTCACTCCTCGACGTGCCCAGCTCGGCCATCGCGGCTATCGCGGGCTGACCCGTTCGTCGCGGACTCGGGCTCGGGCTCCGGCTGCGGCTGCGGCTGCGGCGCTCGACGGTCAGTTCTCGCGGGTGTTCTTGACCGTCGAGGACTGGGCCGGCTGACCGGCGTTCCACTTCTGCGGCGGGGTGCCGTCACACGTGTCCGAGGTGATCTTGTTGTACTGCGGGCTGTACTTCGGGTCGTACTGGACAGCGGTGCTCGGGAAGACGAACGCCGCGTTCGGGTCGGACGCCGGCGCCGCGTTGGGATCGGCCGCTGGATTGAGCGCGAGGCACAGCCCGGTCGAGTCGACGATCGTGTACCGGTCGCGATAGCCCCACTGGCCGGCCTTGCCCTGGTTGACGAGCGCGGCACCGTAGTCAGTCCACTTCTGCGAGTCACTCGCTCCGCACACCTCTACGGTCACCAGTCGGTCCGCTACGCCCTGGCTCGTCAAGCAGTACTTCGGCGAACCCAGGTTGGTCTCCCAGTGGCCTGAGCTTGGGACGTAGCTGAACTGCTGGTAGGAACCCGAGGCAGGATACGGATTCGCCTGCACACACGGGTAGAGGATGACTGGATTGGTGCCCGTAGAGGGGGCGCTCGGATCCGAGAGCTGTACGCAGCGCCCGAACTGGCTGAAGTTCACCAGTTGCGAACTGGCCGCGCCGGCCGCGCCGGCACCGACCGACGGTGTCGGCAGCCACGACCCCGCCGGGTCGTAGTTGACCTGGCACGGGTTGCCCACGATGTCTACGCCGCTCGGCCGGACAGCCAGGCACACCGGGGCGCTCACGAGGTTGGTTCCCGCGAAGGCAGCGTTCGCGGTGAGGTTCCAACGCTGGTTGGTAGCGGCGGCCGGGCTCACGCATGGCTCGAGGGTGACGGCACTGGTACCCGAGGCCGACACGCACAAGCCGGTCGGCAGGGCAACCGTGATCGACTGCACGAGACGCAAGGACAGGTCCGAGTTGTAGGAGAACAACTGGTTCGCTGGTGTCGGCGTGGGTGGCGACGTCGTGATGGGGCACGCCTGCACCGAGAGCGGCATCCCGGCCTCGAAGATCACCCCCGTGGCGGTCAAGCACTGCGTCTCGTCCTCGAGGAAGAACCCCCGCGGGTTCACCCGGATCGGGCCGCCGGTCGTCGTGGTGTTCAGGTCGTTGTAGGTGAACGTGTTGGTCGTCTTGAACACATACGTGGACTCCAGTGTTCGCGACAAAGCGACGCCACCCGCCTTGCTGGTACCGGTCGACCTGATCCTCGCGAAGCCTGGGATCTCGGACGGTCCCGTGCCGGCGGAGCAGGTGATCGGGGGCCCAGCCTTCACCAGCGGGTCCGAGGCGAGGTAGTCGACCACCACGCTGTAGCCATCGGTCACCGTGTCTTGCCACTTGAGCGGGCCAGCGGTGTCGTAACACTTCAACATGCTCGCCGATCCGGACGCACCGCCGTCTGTGGTCGCGGCGCGCAGCCTGCCGAGCATTGCATTGAGCCCCGACTCGGCATCGTGCAGCGCCTGAACGCGGGAGTCGGTGTGGGTCGTACTGCGGTTCTGTGCCACCACGATGGGGACCATCAATGCGCCGAGCCCCAGGCCGACGATGACCACAAGCATGGCCATCGACATCATGCCGCAGTCGCCGCTCTCGCTCAGCCGGACCGCACGCGAGCGCACGCACGACGCGATTCTCATGGCGTCGGCTCCGTCGCGCATATCGACACGGCTGGCCCAGTAGCCGGGTACGAACGCGCGTCGCTGGGTGTGGCCGAATTGAGAGCGCTGAACCAGATGTCACTGAACGATCTGGTCTTCGCCTTGTTGGCGCCGTCGACAGCCACCAGCTGCACGTGCAGGCGTTGAATCGTGGTTCCGTCCGCGGGTGCGGCTGCTACCAGTTTGAAGGGGGTGACGGCCACGCCGTTCTGGTCGTCCAACGCGAGACCGGTTGCCAGTTGGCTCTGGGACACCGGGCCGGCGGGCAACAACAGCGGTCCCGGGCTGGGGTTGACCTTCATGGCCCAGGTGCGCTCGAGCAGGCTCAGCGCTGCGCTCGTTCCCACCGGCCGGATGCTGAGCTGTCGGCAGGTTGTCGACGTCGGGTCATCGGTCTGAAAGGTGACCGACCAGTAGGTCTGAGTCGCCGGAGGCTGAACCGCCGGGTCGATGACGGACGCGTAGCGAACCTGCGCATCCAACCGGTCGAATGCGGTATCCAGTTGTGCCGAGCTGTTCACGACGGCCTGAGTCTTGTTCGTCGAGGAGAACATGCTCAGTATCGACGTGGTGAAGATGGCCATGACGATCGTCATGACGGTCATGCCGACCATGAGTTCGACCAACGTGGTGCCCGCGTCGCCGGACACGCGACGAGCGGCGGCCATCAGCTCACCACCCAGTTGAAGGCCGTGCTGGTCGCCGACGCGCCGGCGAGGTCGGTCACGGTGACCGTCACGCTGTAGGTAGCGCTCGCCGTCGGGGTGCCGCTGATGATGCCGGTCGAGGCATTCATCGTGAGGGTCGCCGGAAGTCCGCTGACCGTATAGGTAACCGCGGAGATACCGCCGGTGTCGAAGGGGGTGACATCGAGGCTGTCCGCGACGTTGCGGGTGGAAGTCTGGGCTGGGAGCACGCTCCACGCGAGGTTGGTCACGTGCCAGATGAACGGCGCGCTCTGCATGGAGTTGAAAAGGCTGTCTTTGGCCGACACCGTGACCTGGTAGTCACCGGGCAATGTCGGCGTTCCGCTGATGATCCCGGTGGTGACGTTGATCGTGAGGCCCGGCGGCAAGCCCACCGCGCCGTAGTTGGCCCGGTCGTTGCTGGCGAATGTGCTCACGTCAAGGCTGGTGGCCGCGACATTGGGCAGTGTGGTCCGAGCCGGGATGACGCTCCACACCAGGGTGGTGCTGGTGATGATCTGCCAGGTGAACGTGTCGCTGGCGACGGCTCCGAGGCTGTCAGTAACGGTGACCGTGATGGTCGGACTCGTGCTGTTCGAACTTGGCGAGGTCCCGATCAAGGTGTGTGCCGTGCTGTCGTATGTCAACCACGAGGGCTTGTTGGTGATCGTGTAGGCGTATGGCGCGGTGCCGCCGGCGGTGTAGTTGTCCAGGTCGATGTTGACCGCCTTGCTCCGCGCCGTAACCTGGTTCGGAATCGCGATCGACGGGAAGCTGACGACCCAGGAGAACGCTGGGCTGGTCGCTGAGAATCCATAGGCGTCGACAACACTCACCGTGATACCGGACGTGATGCTCCTGGCAGAAGGTGCCGTCCCACTGATCAATCCGGTCGAGCTGTTGATGCTGAGCCAGCCCGGCAGGCCGGTCGCCGAGTAGACGAGGCTGGGCGTTCCACCACTCACCAACGAAGACACGGAGAGGGTGTCGGCCACACCGCCGCGCACTGTCTGGTTGCCGGGGTTCGTCATCGTCGGGGCAGCGTTCACCTTGACCGAGAACGGAGCGCTGCTGACGCTCACACCAGCGGCATCTTGCACCGTGATGGTCACGGCGCCGAACGTCACCGGGGGGCCGGTGATCGTGCCGGTGAGCAGCCCGCCGGCACTGATGCTGATGGTTCCCGGCCCGTTGTTGAACGTGTAGGTGCACGGCGAGTTCGGGCAGGTCGTCGTGAGTTGCACACTGACACCCAGGCCGACCGTGACGACCTGGTCGCCGAGCGAGGCGACCGTTGGCGGCGCCTTGACGGTCCAGGTGAAGGTCGATGCGGCGCTCACCCCCGCCGCGTCGGTGACGGTCACGACAACGGTGCTGTAGGTCTGCGCCGAACCACCGACCGTGCCGGTGATTGCGCCGCTGCCACCGTTGATGCTCAGCCCCGTCGGCGCGCCGGACATGGTGTAGACGCACGGTGCGTTCGCGCAGGTCGAGGCAGGCGTGTAGCTGAGGGTCGCGCCGACCGTGGTGGTCTGATTCACCGCCGTGATAGTTGGCCGGGCGAGCACCGTCCAGGTGAACGTCGAAGTGGCGATGGCCCCCGCTGCGTCGGTGACGGTGATCGTCACGTTGCCGAAGACGAACGCGGAGCCTCCCACCGTTCCGGTGATGACGCCGCCAGTGATGCCCAGCC
>JALYVG010000038.1 GCA_030853345.1 Actinomycetota bacterium
CGCAGGCACACCCTTGCTGGTTCGCGTCCGGCCCAGACGCTCCTCGGTAGAGGGCCTTTCCGCGCGCGATCTGCGCTAGCGTCGACCAGCTGGAATGTTGCGACGTTCGCTGGAATCTGCCGCATGAATGTTGGTCCCACCTGGGGTGGTGATCATCCCGCCTGGGTGGGTGCGGTGTGTCGTCACGAATGTTGGCCCCACCCTCGTTCAGATCGTCCAGTCTGGTTGTCGGCGGGGAGGTCGGTCAGGTGCGGTCGAGGGTGGAGTTGTTCGAGCAGATCAGGCGGGACTGGCCGCACTGTTCCAGGCGGCGTTGATGAGTGGCCAGATGGCAGTGAGTGAATCGAAGAGCGTCGGCAGGTAGAGAGGCACGAGATCAGTCGGAGTGGGGACGTGGCAGGACCTCCGATTCGAAGTTGCGGCTCGTGTGATCGTCGGTGCCCACTCACCTCAGCCGCACGGACGCCGGCGAGGAGAGCAGGTTCGCGACGACTACCCAGCGATGATCAACTCGGCACGGGTTGCTGTGATCGGCGTCTGACGGGTCGGGCGCGACGACGTGGACCTGACCGACGTCGATGAAGGCGCCGGCGGGATGTGAGCGTGATCGCGGGGTAGCCGCGCAAATTAGTTCCTCGTCCGCGCCGCGAGCACGGCTGCGCCAAGCCCGGAGCAGCGCGGTGCTCGCGTGCAGAGCGGGCGTAGCTGATTTCGACGCCCCCACGGCGCGTGCGTTCGCCAGCGCCCCGGACCTGTTTCGCGGCGACCGGTTCGGTCCATCCAGTGCGGGTTACGCGCTGATCGCACTCGCTCTTCATGTCAACGGTGCTCGCTGCGGAGCAGATCGGGGCCGTGTAGGCGCGTTGATCGTGGGGCGCTTGGGCACACTGGCGCGGTGAGCGATCCCAGCGACGGCAGCCGGCCGGTAACCGATGACGAACCGGGGGTGGGGACATCGACCGGGCGCCGTGCCTCGGAGAGAGCCAGGACCGAGGCGGCGCCGTCGGACAAGACCGAGCCGTCACGCATCGGTGGGGTCGCCCACCCGGCGGCCCGTGGCGCCGGGCTGGTCGGCCTGGCCGTCGGTGCGCTCGGGGTGGTGTTCGGCGACATCGGCACCAGCCCGCTGTACGCGTTGCAGACTGTCTTCTCGATCGGCAATCATGCGGTCAAGCCGACGTCGAGTGACGTGTACGGCGTGATATCGCTGGTGTTCTGGTCGATCACCGTGGTTGTGTCGATCAAGTATGTGGTGTTCATCTTGCGGGCCGACAACGACGGCGAGGGTGGAGTGATGGCGCTGGCCGCGCTGGCCCGCCGGGCCACCGCCGGGCGGCGCAGGCTCATCCCGATCGCGCTGATGCTCGGGGTGCTCGGTGCGTCGCTGTTCTATGGAGACAGCGTGATCACCCCGGCGATCTCGGTGCTGTCTGCCGTCGAAGGGCTGCAGGTCGCCTCGCCCGGGCTCGCCGGCGCGGTGCTGCCGATCAGCATCGCGATCCTGGCCGTGTTGTTCGTCGCGCAGCGCCTCGGCACGCACCTGGTCGGACGCTTCTTCGGGCCGGTCATGGTGCTCTGGTTCCTGGGGCTGGCCGTCACCGGCATGCCCGAGATCGTCAAGCACCCGGCGATCATCCGCGCGCTCTCGCCGACCTACATCGTGTCATTCGTCGCCGATCATCCCTATCTCACCTTCCTCGCCCTCGGCGCCGTGGTGCTGTCGATCACCGGAGCCGAGGCGTTGTACGCCGACATGGGCCACTTCGGCCGCGCGCCGATCCGCCGGGCCTGGTTCTTGCTCGTCTTCCCATGCCTGACCCTGAACTACCTCGGCCAGGGCGCGCTCGTGCTCAGCGACAAGAAAGCCATCGGCAACCCGTTCTTCCTGCTCGCACCGCACTGGGCCCGCGTCCCGCTGGTCGTGCTGGCCACGATCGCCACGGTCATCGCCTCGCAGGCGGTCATCTCGGGTGCGTTCTCGGTCTCGCGCCAGGCCATGCGCCTCGGCTTCCTGCCCAACCTGAGCATCCGGCACACCTCGACCCGGGAGAGCGGGCAGATCTACGTGCCCGCAGTCAACTGGCTGCTGTTCGGCAGCGTGCTGACCCTGATCCTCGCCTTCCGCACGTCGCAGCGCCTGGCCACCCTCTACGGCTTCGCGGTGACCGGCACCTTCCTGATCGACACCACGCTGGCCCTGATCGTCGCGGCGACCGTGTGGCGTTGGCCGTGGTGGAAGCTGGTCGCCCTAGGGGTCGGCTTCGGCGTCGTCGAGCTGTCCTACTTCAGCGCCAACGTCACCAAGATTGCCAGCGGCGGTTGGCTGCCGCTGACGATCGCCGTCGTGATATCGACGGTGATGACGACCTGGCAGCGCGGCCGGCAGATCGTCACCACCCGTCGAGCCGACCTCGAGGGCCCGCTGCAGGACTTCGTCGATGAACTGCACGACAAGCAGCTCCCCCGGGTGCCGGGCACCGCGGTCTTCCCGCATCCGAGCAAGGAGACGACGCCGCTCGCGCTGCGCGCCAACGTGCAGTTCAACCAGGTGCTGCACGAGCATGTCGTCCTCGTCTCTGTCGTCAACGAGAACACGCCGTATGTGTCCGAGGCCGACCGCATTGACATCGACCACCTCGTGCACACCGACGACGGCATCATCTACCTGCAGGTGCACTTCGGCTTCCAGGACGAGCAGGACCTGCCCGCGGCGCTGCGGCAGGCAACGAGCAACAACGACGCCGAACTCGACATCGACCCCGACAATGCTTCGTACTTCCTGTCCCGCCTCACCATCCAGCGTGGCCCGCACGGCGGCGGGATGGCCACCTGGCGCAAGCGCCTCTTCATCGGGCTCGCGCACAACGCCGCGAACCCGGCGTCGAACTTCTGCCTGCCGATCGACCGGACGGTGGTGATGGGAGCGCACCTACAGGTGTGAGCCGACCGCCGCCGCCGCCGAGACAAACGGATCTAGTTCGGAGTCGGCGGCACCGGCCAAGAGTGGATCATGTCTTGAATGAATGCCGCACAATGTTGGGTCTCCTCGCCGTCGGCGTGCGACGTTTCCCAGCGGTAGAGCGCAAAGCTCAAGGCAACCAGGCGAACGTCGTGTGCGCTCTAGTATTCGCTGATCTGGAGTAGGCGTTCGGTGACCGGCCAGCCGAGGAAGAAAGCAATGGCCGCGAAATCCCACGCCGGCACACCCTCAAATGCGCACCCGAAGTCGAGGAAAGCGGCCCCAGGCCGGGGTGCGCACGATGTTGCCGTCGTGCAGATCCGAGTGGACCAGCACCTGAGGGCCCGCGAGTGCCTGTCGAACGTCGTTGGCGGCGCCGTGGATGTTCGACTGGGTGCCCACGCTGGGTCGGAAGGTGAATGGGCCAGATCGGCGCGCGTGGGAAACGCCAGGCGAGGTTGGGAGTTCCTTCGGGGCACTCGTCGCGTGTAGAACGCGGAGAAGCCGGCGATGTCGTCAGCAATCGCCAGGACATCCCGCGGGTTGAGCGGCTGGCCGGCGACGAAGGTGGTCAAAGAGAAGGGCCGTCCATGCCAGTGCGCGGGCTCCCAGCTTCCGGCGACAGGTGCTGGAACGTGGGCATCGGCGGCGGTCAGTGCCGCCAGGACACTCAGCGGCAGCGTCGGGTGCCTTCAGTCGATCGCGGACATCGGGGCAGCCCACGCGAGGACGACAAACCTACCTAGGGGGGTGTTACCCGACCCACAGGGGTTGGTTGAGTGATGGTCACTGAAGTTCGCTCGCCAGCCTGAAACCGAGGCTGGCCGCTGCGCGTTCCCGACATGCCTCAAGGAAACGGTCCCGCCATGCTCGGTCTCAGGCACATCAGCACGGCGCCTCACCACCGACGACGTCCACGTGACCCAACCGTACCTGAGCGCAACAACCGCGAGCGCATCCGCGCAATTTACCTGGGGGAAGTAGATGAGCACCGGAAGTAACCGGCGCATTTTGGTCACTGGGGCTGGCGGTTTCATCGGACACCATCCCGTCACGTCGTTAAGGCGGTGGGGCTGGGGCTATTGGGTTCGAGCGGTGGACAAGAGCCTTCCGGCATACACCGGAGCGGATGCGGACGAGTTCGAGTGGTGGGACCTTCGCCACTTCGACGAACGCCTGCTGGCCACGCGCAGCATCGATCAAGTCTATCCCGTGGCCGCGGACATGGTCGGCGTCGCGGACATGGGCGGCATGGTATTGATTTCGATCAATGACGCCACGATCCTGCAGGCCAACGCGTTTGGCTGTGGCAGTGGCTGCTGCGGAGGCCGCATGCTGGGCCCCCTTCCTTCGTGCCGTCGCCGGCGAGAGACTAGCGGCGCGCGTGGGCCGACTCGGCTTCCTCGCCCGCGATCTGGTCGCGGCGAGGTGGAGCGTTGTCCGGGATGCGGGTCCCAAGCCGATGCCGGGAAATTGCCGACGTGATCCGCGTGGCTGCCGTGCCGGCTTCGCACGTTTATGTGCAGCACATTGGTCGACCCGATGGATTCGACGGTGTGTATCGGTTACCTGATCCAAAGCCAGCAGTTCGAGTGACCGAGCCTGGGCAATGGTGGCCGCCCCCGGCATTGTCGGCGAGTTGGATCGCCGATCACCACGACGAGTTCGATTTGATGCACTTGCAGTTCGGCTTCGATGCCCTGGGC